>NZ_JABKKK010000007.1:0-215693 GCF_013166535.1 Prevotella sp. PTAC | reverse complement strand
CCTTCTGCATCAAGCATGGACAGGCAGGCCATGAATGTCGATTTGGCGATATCTATACCCACGCACTGGCGGAAATAGACAGTTGGTTTAAATCTCGGTTGCATGTCAATTGGATTATTTGGTTATACAATCTGACTGTCAATAATCTTCGTCACCTTCACTCTTGGCAGAACTCAAGCTCGGTCAATCCGGCTTACGATACTTTGTCCAGGCTCTAAAGATATAAAAAAGGCAGCGGCGAAATCTAAATCACGGTATCTCCAGAGGAGGACAAAGTGGTTGATGGGCTCGCTGCCGATGGACAATCATTTTAGCAAAACTACAAACAATTATCCACCCGATGGACATCTCTCTTACTAGAAAAAAGTGCCAATCGCTATTGACACTGCAAAGGTAAGAGTATGTTTATGATATTATACGTCTATCTAATAAGTTGGATATGGCGCAATATGTGAATATTAGATTAATTAAGGAAATACTATTCTGGTAATATACACGAAATGGCGGTTAAATACAAGTAATAATGTGATACTTTTAGTTAACAAGCGTAGTGGTTTGTCTATTTATAAAGCGAGATAAAAATCTTTTAGAATCGTTTTGTATTTATCGTCTCCAATTACAATAGTATCATTTTCAATCGTTTCGTACCGGCGTTTGGCATATGACAGAAGCATACGTTTGGGTGGTTTTGCGGGGGCTGTCTTCACGGAACACACACGCTTGGGATGCAGCCCAGCCAAAGCCGCCGCAGAATCCATGTCAAGTCTGCAGTCTGATGGAATGATAACGGATATGTTCCCTGTGTCTTTCAACAGCCTGAATGCTGTCGACATAAGTTGTCCGAATGTCAGTTCCGATGTATGCCGGGCAATCGTGCGCTGCCTGTCGGGGCATTTTAGCGAATTATTGAAATAGGGCGGGTTGCATACTATGCTGTCAAATTTCTCGTTTCCGATGCTTTGCAGGGCGATATTGTCTATTTGTATTCTGTCGGCGCATGGTGAGCCGGAAGCGTTTTCTTTGGCCTGTGCCGCTGCCTCAGCGTCTATGTCAATGCCTGTTATGTTGGCATGTGGGGCGCGTTGCGCCATCATAATGGCTATAAGGCCCGTTCCTGTTCCGATATCGAGAATGCGGGCATGGAGCGTTTTCGGTATTTCGGCCCATGCTCCAAGCAAGGTCCCGTCGGTACCCACTTTCATGGCACACCGGTTTTGAAATATGGTGAAGTGCTTAAATCTGAAAAAATCGTTTGGCATCTTCCGTTTATTTGTCTTGTATGGATTTTAGGAACTTCTCGGCACGTTGAAGGTCTTCAGGCGTATCGATACCAATGGTCTCTACGTCTGTAAGTCCTACTTTTATATTATATCCGTTTTGGAGCCATCGCAACTGTTCCAAGCTCTCGGCTACTTCAAGTGTGCTTTGTGGCAGTTGGGTTATTTCGGCAAGAACTTCACGGCGATATGCGTATAGTCCGATGTGTTTCAGATATGGGAATGCCGTGTGCCATTTCTCTTTTGAGCATCCTCTGACAAAAGGGATAATACTGCGGCTGAAATACATGGCATATCCATTGGTGTCGGTCACTATTTTGGGAGTGTTGGGGTTGGATATCGCTTCCATGTCATTCCCGAAGTATTTGCCCAATGTCGCTATTTGTGTTTGAGGATCATCGAAGCATCGGCATACGGTCTCTATTTGCGATTTCTGTATAAATGGCTCGTCGCCTTGGATGTTTATTACAACGTCGAAATCTCCGTTTATTTTAGAAACGGCCTCTTCCACACGGTCCGTTCCACTTTTGTGGTGTCCCGATGTCATGACGGCATTACCGCCGAAAGCCGTTACCGCATTGTATATCCGCTCGTCGTCGGTAGCCACGCACGCATGTTCGAGTACAGCAGAAACTTGCTTGTACACTCGCTCTATGACCGGCATTCCGCCCAACGTAGCCAAGGGCTTGCCCGGAAATCTTGTGGAAGCGTATCTGGCCGGTATTATTCCTATGAATTTCATGTTTCGTTTATATGCTTGTTCTTTATGTTGTTGACGCCAGTCATTAGGCGTTTGTTATAGTAAACACTGCAAAGTTATAAATTATATGTATATATTCCGTTAAAAAATCTAATCTTTTTTGCCACCTGTTTTTTTTTTATTAATTTTGGCATTGTAACAAAAAATATCATAATAAGTTGAAATATCATTTAATATCTATATTCATATTGTTGTTGTCTTCATCCGTATATGGGCAGAAACTCACTCTTGGCACATGTGTTACAAAAGACGGTGGAGAGTATAACGGGGAAATGGTTGGCGGTAAACCACAGGGAAAAGGTAAGACAAAGTATAAGAACGGCAATTGGTATGAAGGCAATTACGTGAAAGGCAAGCGCCAAGGGTACGGTATTTATACTTTTTTTGACGGCGAGAAATATGAAGGTCAGTGGTTTCAGGATCAGCAACATGGGCAGGGGACTTATTATTTCGCGAACAACAATAAATATGTAGGTTTGTGGTTTCGTGACTATCAGCAGGGACACGGAGTGATGTATTACTATAACGGAGATAAGTATGACGGCGATTGGAAACAGGATCGTCGTACCGGTAAGGGTACATATACATTCGCCGGTGGCGCTTTTTATAAAGGAGACTGGGTTGATGACAAGAAAAACGGCCGCGGAGTATTTGACTGGGGCGACGGCTCCGTTTACGACGGGCAGTGGGTTGACAATCAGCGTACCGGACGTGGGACGTTCCGTTATGCGGATGGAGATGTGTATATCGGTCAATGGAAGAATGACATCCAAAACGGAAAAGGCATTTATAAATTCAAGAATGGTGACATTTACGAAGGTGATTACGTGGAAGGTGAGCGCACCGGAACGGGTATTTTTAAATATGCCAACGGCGACCGATACACTGGCCTTTTCTTTGAGGGAGATAAACAAGGGCAAGGTACTCTTGTGTGGAAAAACGGAAATACTTATGTCGGTGAGTGGAAAGGAGATAAGCCGAATGGTACCGGTAAACTGACGATGAAAAACGGGGATGTCTTTGAAGGTCATTTTAAAGATGGGATGATAGACGGTCCAGGTGTGGCAAGATATGCGGACGGCTGGAAGTTTAAAGGTACTTTTAAGGCAGGAAAGCGTCATGGCCAGGCAATAGAGGAAGATAAAGACGGCAACAGGTTTGAGGGGACTTATGTTGATGACCGTAGGGATGGCCCGTATATCCAGAAAGACAGAAATGGTAATGTTACCGAAAGAGGCCGATATATACGCGGGCGTAAGCAAATAGGCAAATAAATATATTGTTTTAACAAACACGATATTAACAATTTAAACATTTTTAGTTATGATAATAGACACACTTGACAATTTGAGCAAATATGAATCTTTGAACCCATTGTTTAAGGATGTTGTAGATTTCCTGGCCAATAACGATATAAGTTCAATGGAAAATGGTAAGTATCAGATAAAAGGGGCAGACCTTTTTGTTAATATAACCACGGCAAAAGGCAAGACCCCGGACGAGGCTGTGCTGGAGACTCACAATAAGATGATAGATATACAGATTCCCCTGTCTGCATCGGAAACTTTCGGTTACACTCCATTGGTAAACTTACCGGAAGCGGAATACAACTCAGAAAAGGATATAACAAAGATACCAGGTCTGCCAGCCGAAAGCTATGTGACTTGTCATCCCGGGATGTTCGCGGTATTTTTCCCGCAGGATGGTCATGCGCCATGCGTATCTTCTGAGCCTGAAATAAGAAAAGCCATATTTAAAGTATTGGCATGAAATCGTATTAACAAGAAAGATTAAACTAATACTAATGATGAAAAAGACAGGTGTCAAAAAGCTTATTGGCAGTCGAAATCAGTTTGAAGCCAAACCGGAACATATAGGTTTGGTGAAGAACGATTCATGGCTTGAACCATACGAAGACGCAATCTGCGGGCGGCATAAACATGCATTGTGGAAGATCGGACTATTGACGAGGAACGGCAAGAAGACACTATCTGATTTTGCTGATGGTCATCTCTATTTTGGTTTACACAAACAAGCTCGGGGATGGGTTTTTCGTGAGTGGGCACCTAATGCGACCGAGATATATCTGATTGGTGATTTTAACGGCTGGCGGGAAGATCCGAAATACAAGATGACCAGAATAGAGGGAACTGGCAACTGGGAATTGAAACTCAGTAATAAAGCTTTACGGCATGGTGACCTCTATAAAATGAAAGTCAAATGGAATGGGGGAGAGGGTGAACGCATTCCGGCTTGGTGCCGTCGTGTTGTACAAGACGATAAGACAAAGATTTTTTCTGCTCAGGTTTGGAATCCGGATCAGCCGTATGAATTTTGTAAGAAGAAATTTAAGCCTACAAAATCTCCTCTTCTTATATATGAGTGCCATGTCGGAATGTCGCAAGACAAGGAAGTAGTCGGTACTTATAGGGAGTTTATGGAGAATGTGTTGCCACGGGTAATAGAGGATGGATATAATTGTATTCAGATTATGGCGATACAAGAGCACCCTTATTATGGCTCGTTCGGATATCATGTCAGTTCCTTCTTTGCTCCGTCAAGCCGTTTCGGTACTCCGGAGGATTTGAAAGAGTTGATAGATACCGCCCATAAAAATGGGGTGGCAGTGATTATGGACATTGTACACTCACATGCCGTAAAGAATGAAGTTGAAGGGCTTGGTAATCTGGCGGGAGACCCAAATCAGTTCTTTTATACCGGTGATCGGCATGAACATCCGGCGTGGGATAGCCTTTGTTTCGATTACGGTAAGGACGAGGTAATTCACTTCTTGTTGTCAAACTGCAAGTACTGGCTTGAAGAGTATCATTTTGATGGGTTCCGTTTTGACGGTGTTACCTCTATGTTGTATTACAGTCATGGACTCGGCGAGGCATTCTGCGGATACGGAGATTATTTCAATGGCGGGCAAGATGACAATGCTATATGTTATCTGACCCTTGCGAATAAGTTGATACATGAAGTCAATCCCAATGCAATAACCATTGCTGAAGAGGTCAGTGGTATGCCCGGACTTGCGGCAAAGTTTGAAGATGGAGGTTACGGATTTGACTATCGTATGGCGATGAATATCCCTGATTATTGGATAAAGACTATCAAAGAACTTAAAGACGAGGATTGGAAGCCGAGCTCTATTTTCTGGGAGGTGAAGAACCGGCGTCGGGATGAAAAGACGATAAGTTATTGTGAGAGTCATGATCAGGCTTTGGTAGGAGATAAAACGATAATATTCCGTTTGATAGATGCCGATATGTATTGGCATTTTAAAAAGGGAGATGAAAATGATGTCGTTCATCGTGGTATGGCCTTGCATAAGATTATCCGTCTGGTTACAGTCGCAGCAATGAATGGCGGATATTTGAATTTTATGGGAAATGAGTTCGGTCATCCCGAATGGATTGATTTCCCGCGTGAAGGTAACGGGTGGAGTCATAAATATGCCCGCCGTCAATGGAACCTTGTTGACAATAAAGAGCTTGATTACCATTATCTTGGAGATTTCGACAAGGAAATGCTTAAAGTAATAAAGAGTATCAGGAATATTCAAAACAAGCCAATAAAAGAGATATGGCATAATGACGGAGACCAGATACTTGCATTCAGTAGAGGGGACCTTATCTTCGTGTTTAATTTCAATCCTATACGTTCTTTTGTCGATTATGGTTTTCTTGTGCCAACCGGCTCTTATGATGTCGTACTGAATACTGATGCGAAAGAGTTTGGTGGTAATGGTCTTGCCGACGATACAATAACACACATGACCAACTTTGATTCCATGTATGTGGAGGAACGTAAGGAGTGGCTTAAATTATATATTCCGGCTCGTTCTGCGGTAGTGTTAAGGAAAAATTGAATATAATATAAATCCAAAGAGAGTTTAACAGTACTCTTATTATATGAGTTTTGACAAGTTAAATACAAGAAATAGCACAACCGTCATAAAGGCGGTTTGTGCTATAGTTTTTTCATCTTTCTCGTTTATTTATCTTTATTTTCATCAGGCCGACTTGTTGGCAATGACCCAGCATTCTCTGAGTGGTGGCGCGACATCTTATGATAAGCTGATAGGTGCGGTGCTGATAACTTTTGTATTACAATTATTACAAGTCGGTGTTTATGCCGTTACACGTTTGCAGCGTCATACCCATGCTTTGACTTATTTCCCATCCCTATTCTTTCTTTCTGTAATATCAGGTTTTAGCGATCGTATATATTCTGGTGAAGGTTTTTCTTCTCTAATATGGATCATCCCTATAGTGTTGCTATTATGGCTTGTTGTGGTAACCGTTTCACGGGGAATGCTTGTCAGGCAATCTCCGGAGACAGGCATGTTTTCTCGTACCATGTGGATAAATATTTTGATAATGGCGGCAATGTTTCTTATGGTTGGTATTGCGGGAAACGGAAATGCCGTAGCACATTATCGAATGAGTGTCGAGACAAGCCTTTTAGAGCAAGACAACGAGAGGGCCTTGAAGGCCGGTCGCAGGTCATTGGAGACAGACAGTAGTCTGACTATGCTTCGTATTTATGCTCTCGCGAGAGCTGGTGAATTGGGAGAAAGACTGTTTTCTTATCCGATAAAAGGAACGAGCAAGGATATTGTGCCAACGCTTAAAGGAACTTCATGTTTGTTGTATCCCAATGACAGCATATACCGTTTTTTGGGTGCCATACCACGTTATAATATGGATGCGATGACTTATCTGGAAGTATTGCGTAATAACGGTCAGGGCACAGAGGCTGTCAAGGATTACATATTGTGCGGTTATCTTATAGACAAAGATCTTGATGGATTTGTGAGTGCGCTTCTGTCTTACTATGGCACCCCCGACAGCCTGTCACAAAATGTATGTGACAGTTTGCCGAAGCATTATCGTGAAGCCCTTACATTGTATGTCCACACACGCTCAAACCCTGCTTTTGTGTATCATAACAGTGTCGTGGATATGGACTTTGAGGATTTGCAGGCATTGGAAAAACAATATCCATCATTTACCGAGCGTAAGATAAAAGTATACGATCAGTATTCCGGTACTTATTGGTGGTATTATGAATATGAGTGAATAAGCTTTGCTATTTCATTTCCATCGCTACCGCGGCCACAGCCCTGCGCCAATCCGTATCCAAGGAAAATCTGGTCAGGCATTTACCGTTGGAATAATATCCTAGAGTAAGTTCTTTGTCTGGATCGTTGAATAGCGGATTGGAGTAAGATACGTCCATGAAGAACTGTATGATTTTTACTATTTGAGCTTGTGGCATGTCTTTGTTGTCAAGCACTTTCCTGATGTATACGTTTATAAAAGTATTCATGGCATAAGCCTGCTTGTCGAGAAAAATTGCGGAAGAGTCAGGCATTTGTTCACGCATTTTTATTATCATATAGTCAAGTGCGTCTACCTTAAACTGGTTTATTTGTCTGACCATATTGTTCGTTGCCGGATTTGCGACAATGTCAGATGCGTTTTTTCTAATCTCATTATATACATTCTGGGCGTTTGCTCCTGCTGTAAGACAGATGAATGCCAGTGATAATAATACTTTTTTCATATTTACCATGTTTATTTTAATTATGAACATTATGTTTCAAGGTTAGATGCCTATTGATGCATGCTGGCAGTTCTTCTTCATAATGAGTGACCATTATGAGAGTTTTATTCTTTCGTTCACAGAAAGCGCAGATGATGTCTTTTACGAGTCTTCTGTTCCGGTCGTCAAGGCCGTGCAGAGGTTCGTCGAGTATGAGTAATTCCGGATCTTTGACGAATGCCCGTGCGAGAAGCACAAGTCTTTGTTCGCCGCTCGATAGTTTAAGGAAGGGCTTTTCTTCAAGTCCGTCGAGTCCGAAGATATTCATCCACCATCTGCATATGGCATAATCTTTATCACTGGGTTTGGCATATAGACCAACGGAATCTTTCATTCCGCTTGCCACTATACGTATTGCAGGCAGGTTTTTCATGTATGCCCGGTGCATTTCCGGCGATACGTAACCAATGTGTTTTTTTATATCCCATATACTTTCACCTGTGCCCCGTTTGCGTTCGAACATATTGATGTCACATGCATAGCTTTGCGGGTTATCTGCGCAGATGAGCGATAGAAGAGTGCTTTTTCCGGAGCCGTTCCTGCCATTTAAAGCCCACCTTTCACCGTTCATTACAGTCCAGTTCAGGCTGTCGAGTATTTTCCTTGTTCCGTATGTTATACAGACATTATTCATGGCGACTACTTCTTCCGCTTTGTAATCTTCCGTTTCATCTTCAAGTTCTTTTATGGCTCTCTCTTTGTCGGGATCGAGTCCCTCCATATCATTGAGTATTCTGTGCCCGACAAACTCTTCTTTTGTCATTTTGGGGTTGACGACCATGTCGGTCACTTCAACTACATGCGTGATAAATTCCGGTATTTCGTTCGTCTTCGATAATACTATAATTATTTGTAACGGTATTTCACGTGTGAGTGATTTCAATAGTTGGGCCATCAATGTGCGTGTCTCAGCATCGAGACCTATGAAAGGGTTGTCGATGATAAATACCCTCGGTATGGAAAACAGGGCTTTTGCAATTTGAAACTTCCGTAATTCACCGCTTGACAGCAGTATGATGTATTTGTCCATGATGTAGTCCATTCCGAACAACTCGAAAATACGGTATTTCAAGTTTCTTCGCTCTGCCGTGTCCTCTCCGCATAACCTGTATGCATTGTCAAGCAGTTGTCTTACGGTCGGTGTGTCCTCGTCAATTTCCTGCTGGTTCCATCTTTGTTGTAGAAAATAGGTGTTATTGTTTTCACCGTATGAATCTCTGAACGTTATGTATTTTATATTTTCAGAAACAAGGAGGCTTTGGTTTGGATAGAAGTCATAGGCTATGCTGTTTCCGAGCAGTGGATGACTTCCGGTTATGATATCCGCCAACATGGACTTTCCGCTACCGTTATTGCCGATGATGGCTATGTGCTCACCGTCAATAGTCTCGAAATTCACAGGTTCTTTCATTCTCCATTCCGGCATGCGGGTGATTCCGTCTTTTATGCTTATTATTTTTTGCATATCCTGCCTTGATTTTTGTTTATGAAGTCTTTCCATCCCCTGTAATTCGCTTGCGACTCTGGTCTCCCCATTTGAAGATAGTGACAGTAAGCCGCTCCGAGTGCGTCAGTGGCATCCATGAAATCGCACATCTCGCTGTCTTTGATGTTTAGCATGCGTTGCAACATGGCCGCCACCTGCTCTTTCGATGCCTGTCCCTGTCCGGTGATGGCCATTTTAATTTTTAGCGGAGCATACTCGTGTATCGGAACCCCGTGACGTATGGCCGCAGCAATGGCTGTGCCTTGTGCCCTGCCGAGTTTCAGCATTGATTGTATGTTTTTTCCGAAGAATGGCGCTTCAATAGCCATTTCATCCGGCAGATATGAATCAATGATACCCGTCACCCGCTCGAATATGTGTCCGAGTTTCAGATAAGCGTCTCCGAATTTCCTCAGGTCTATGATACCCATCGTTATGAGTTGCGCCTTGTTGTCTTTTACTTTCAGCACGCCATATCCCATTATGTTTGTTCCGGGATCGATGCCGAGTATTATTTTCTCCATATTGGCAGCAAAAGTACAATAAAATGGCGAGAAAGCCAATAAAACAACGTTTTTTTGTGCCCTTATTTTACTGGTTTTAATCTTATTGTCAAAATTGTCGCATGACAATGATAGAGTGTCGGGTGTATGTTGATTTGTAAATAAAATGTCAAACATTTCGCTACATCATATTTTTGTATATTTATGCGAGAATATGGCGGAAAGCTTTTCTGTAACATTGAAAATTGATACAAAATATACTGTTGTTTGTTCTGCGGTAATGTATTTTGCAATCAGACTCTTGTTGTATTGCAATTAGATACCCGTTGGTCTGCAACGGGATACCGAATGCAATGCGTTTAGTATCCCGTTGCAGACCAACGGGCCGCTCGTTACAGAGCCTTTGGAGGCAGAATTGTATAAATATGCAGTATTGAAAATGATAAAGGCGAGACTTTATACACAATCGTAAAGTCTCGCCGATGATGTAGCGTGTAGGTCTGTAGCCTATGCGGATACAGCATTGTTACATTCGGAAAAGCATTATTACGCTGTATTTAATATGTGGTATTAAATACATTCCGAGTTTGTTGTATCTTTCATGGAATATCAATATGTAAGAATAATAGTTTTGTATTTGCGGAATATCAAATATCGCAGTCTTGCAAAGTTGCATAAATATGCAGTGCTGCTCGTTGGTTTTGTAAATATTTATCATGTTTATGGTTCTTTGTAGCGTTTTTATTTCTTCAAAATTATATAAAAAAACACTTAAAAGCAAATGATATTACGATACACTTTATGATATATTGACGATTTATCGTCAGTGTCGGTTGTATTGAGATAAATATTAGTTTGCCGGAGTTTTTGGCTGTAAGGATGTTTTTTGTTACTTTTGTCGGCCGAATATCAACAGTGAAGAATGAAAGAATTATTGCTTGTGTGTGCCGGCAGTCTTTTGGGCGGCGGAATGCGTTACCTTATTTCCGTCTTGTTTCGTATGTTGGGGATGCCTGTTGTTCCCTTAGCGACAATAACCGTTAATGTGCTCGGGTGTTTTTTGATAGGACTATTGTCCGGTATGTCATTCAACGGTATTTGTTCACCATCAGTAAAGTTGTTTCTTGTTACAGGTTTTTGCGGAGGTTTCACCACTTTCTCAACTTTCATGAATGAGAATGTGATGCTGGCAGGCAATAACGGTTTGTTGCAGGCACTTCTTTATACATTTTTGAGTCTTTTCTTGGGTGTGGTAGCTGTTGTTGCCGGTTATGCTTTGGCTAAGTAGGTGTTTTTTTCATACTATCATAAAGTCGCTCATTATCATATCGCTCACGAAAAGACCCTTACGGGAGAGGTGCAGGTGGCCGTTTTCAAGCAAAAGCAATCCGTTTTCGATATGTCTTTGTGCTGTTTTGATACATCTGCAGCTATATTTTGAGCCGAAAATATTTTTTATTTCATTGATGTTTATTCCTTCGGATGTTCGCAATCTTAACATTACAGTGTCGTTATAGCGAGTGTCAATGTCCAGAATCTCCCTCTCGGCGGGAATGTTTCCTCGGTTTATCTCGGTAATGTATGTCGATATGTCTGACACGTTCCATTGCCGGCTCGTATTGTCGTATGAGTGGGCTGAGGCCCCAATCCCGATGTATGGTATATCGGTCCAGTAACTGCTGTTGTGGCGCGAGTGGAAGCCCGGTTTCGCGAAGTTGCTTATTTCATAGTGCTCGTATCCGGCCTCGGCAAGTCTGTCTATAAGTGTTTCATACATCAACAGGGCGAGTTCTTCGTCAATCTCTTTCATCCCGCCTTTCTCAAGCATACGATATAACGGTGTTCCTTCTTCAAACATGAGGCTGTATGCAGAAATGTGTTCGACCCCCATGTTAACGGCCTCATCTATATCTTTTATCCATTGTTCAATGGTTTCTCCTGGAAACCCATATATCAGGTCTATGCTTATGTTTCTAATCCCTACATGCCGCAGGGCGTTTATCGCTTGTTTTACATTTGCCGATTTATGCCTGCGCCGCAGGAAGGCCAGCCTTTTGTCGTCGAATGTCTGTACCCCCATACTTATTCTGTTGATTGGCAGGCCGCGCAATTGAGGGACGTATTCGGGTGTTATATCGTCAGGATTGCATTCCATGGTAATCTCGACCGCATTGTCACTGTTTATGTGTGAGAAAATGCGTTGCAGGTGTTGGCCGCCGAGTGTGCTGGGAGTGCCACCTCCTATATATATAGTGCGTATGTCCTCTTTCAGGTAGTCTTTTCTCATTTCTATTTCATGGCACAAGGCATCGACGTATCCCTCTTTAAGGGCATGGTTTGTCGTGGAATAGAAACCGCAGTAGATGCATCTGCTGATACAGAAAGGAATGTGAATGTATAGTCCTGCCATATTATGAATTTTAATGCAAAAATACTAATATTGTTTAATAACGGTGATTTTTGTGATCTCATATTTTGTCATTCTCATGAAAAAACTTTAACTTAGAGGCCGATAAATATAACTATTAACTTAAATCTATCACGATATGCGAGTATATCAAACAAACGAAATCAAGAACATTGCCCTCCTTGGCAATGACGGTTCAGGTAAGACAACCCTCACGGAATCATTGCTCTATGAGGCGGGTATAATCTCACGCCGTGGTCGTATTACGGCAAAGAACACCGTGAGTGATTACTTCCCGGTAGAGCAGGAATACGGTTATTCTGTTTTTTCCACGGTATACCATGTGGAGTGGAATAACAAGAAGCTGAATATAATAGACTGTCCCGGCTCGGACGACTTCGTCGGTGCTGCAATGACGGCACTCAATGTCACGGATACCGCCGTGCTGTTGCTTAACGGACAGTATGGGCCGGAGGTCGGAACTCAAAATCATTTCCGCTATACAGAGAAGTTGAAAAAACCGGTTATCTTCCTTGTTAATCAGCTTGATTCGGATAAATGCGACTATCATAATGTGCTTGAAAAGTTGACGGAGATATATGGTCCGAAGGTAGTCCCGGTTCAGTATCCTTTGAATGAAGGACCGGGATTTAACTCATTGATTGATGTCCTTCTGATGAAAAAATACTCTTGGGGACCGGATGGCGGTGCGCCTACTATAGAGGATATACCCGCAGAAGAGATGGATAAGGCTTTGGAAATGCACAAAGCGCTTGTTGAGGCTGCGGCGGAGAACGATGAGACACTGATGGAGAAATTTTTTGAAGAGGAAAAACTCACGGAGGATGAAATGCGCGAGGGCATCCGCAAGGGGCTTGTCACACGTTCTATCTTCCCGGTTTTCTGTGTCTGTGCGGGCAAGGATATGGGTGTACGCCGTCTGATGGAGTTCCTTGGCAATGTGGTTCCGTTTGTAGACGAGATGCCGTCTGTTCACAATACTCGCGGAGAGGAGATAAAGACGACAGTAGACGGCCCCGCTTCATTGTATTTCTTCAAGACTGGTGTGGAACCGCATATTGGCGAGGTTTGTTATTTCAAGGTTATGAGCGGTAGTGTGAAGACCGGGGACGAACTTACAAACTCGGATCGCGGCTCGAAAGAACGCCTCGGACAGATTTATGTATGTGCCGGTGCCAATCGTCAGGCCGTAGATCAGCTTAACGCAGGTGATATAGGCTGTGCGGTTAAGTTGAAAGACGTGAAAACAGGAAATACGCTTAATGGAAAAGATTGTGAGAACCGTTTTGATTTCATTAAATATCCGAACTCAAAATATTCCCGTTCCATCAAAGCCGTTAACGAACAGGATACAGAGAAAATGATGGCCGCATTGTTAAAGATGCGTCAGGAAGATCCTACGTGGGTGGTGGAGCAAAGCAAGGAATTGCACCAGATTATAATCCACGGGCAAGGCGAGTTCCATCTGCGTACATTGAAATGGCGTATGGAAAACAATGAGAAGATAGCCGTGAAATTCGGTGAGCCGAAGATACCTTACAGGGAGACAATCACGAAGGCCGCACGTGCCGATTATCGACACAAGAAACAGTCGGGCGGTGCAGGACAGTTCGGCGAGGTTCACATGATTGTTGAGCCTTATGCCGAGGGCATGCCGGATCCCACCGTTTTCAAGTTCGGCGGTCAGGAGTATCGTATGAATATAAAAGGGAAAGAGGAAGTTGACCTTGAATGGGGCGGCAAACTCGTATTCATCAATTCCGTGGTCGGTGGTGCGATAGACACGCGTTTTATGCCGGCGATATTGAAGGGCGTGATGGAGCGTATGGAACAAGGACCGTTGACCGGCAGTTATGCCCGTGATGTGCGTGTTATTGTATACGACGGAAAGATGCATCCGGTTGATTCCAATGAATTGTCGTTCATGCTTGCTGCCCGTAATGCGTTCTCTGCGGCATTCAAAGAGGCCGGCCCGAAAATTTTGGAACCCATTTATGATCTTGAGGTTTATGTCCCGGCAGACTTCATGGGTGATGTTATGAGCGATTTGCAAGGTCGTCGCGCCCTTATAATGGGGATGGACAGTGAGGCCGGTTACCAGAAGTTGCAGGCAAAGATTCCGTTGAAGGAACTTTCCAATTACAGTATATCTCTGAGTTCCATAACCGGTGGACGTGCTTCATTCACTACAAAGTTCGCAAGTTATGAGCTTGTTCCGAATGATATTCAGCAACAACTTATCAAGGAGCATGAGGCGGAAGCGGCGGAAGAATAATTAGTTATAAATAAGACTCATGTATGTGGGCATATCAAGTTTAATGACTTGATATGCCCGTTTTGTTTTTGTAATTCTTTAAGTTCTTTTGCGTGTCTTTTCAGAATTTAGTTGTACCTTTGCGGAAACTACAAAACAATAAATGAACAAGAGATGAAAAGATTTGCATTTATGTGTGCGGCATTATTGATAGCTACATCCCAAATGCTTGCAGGAAGTAAGTTTGATTTGAAAAGCATAACAAGCGGAGTATTTAGAGGGGAGCGTTTGGCTGCGGTCGAACCGTTATCTGATGGGGAAAGTTATGCCCAGATTAATAATGACGCCAAAAAGATTGTAAGATATTCATTTAAGACAGGTAAGCCGATAGGAACGATATTTGATGCCAATACAGTCAGGGGCGCAAAGATACAATCGGTAGATGGATATATAATGAGTCCTGACGGTAAACGAATGCTTATACAGACTGAGACAAAATACATTTATCGTCGTTCTTTTACGGCGGTTTATTATATATACGATATTCACAATAACAAAATGGTTCCGTTGTCGGATAATGGCCCACAGCAGACACCGTTGTTCTCTCCCGACGGCAACCAGGTAGCTTTTGTGCGTGACAATAATATTTTTCTCGTAAAGTTATTGTATGGTAATTCGGAAAGTCAGGTAACCAAGGACGGTAAACGTAATGAAATAATAAACGGTATTCCCGATTGGGTTAATGAGGAGGAGTTCGGTATGAGCCGAAGCATGGTTTTCACGGCTGACGGTAATTGTATCTGTTGGATAAAATATGATGAGACAGCTGTAAAACAATACTCCATGCAATTATTTAGAGGGACGAATCCGTCAATGGATGAATATTCTGAATATCCGGGATTTTACACTTATAAATATCCAATTGCCGGTGAAGACAATTCGAAAGTGGCAGTATATAGTTATGATATAAAATCACATCAGACGCGAAAAATACAATTGCCGATAGATGCCGACAGCTATATCCCCCGTATAGTAATGACAAGTGAGCCGTCGAAAATAGCTGTAATCACGATGAACAGGCATCAGGATGAGTTGTCTATATACATGGCCAATCCATTATCCACTGTTTGTCAACTTGTCGTTTGTGATAAAGTTGATAAATATATAAAGGAGAGTTCGATGTCAAATATTAAGATAACGGATAGCCATATTGTATTGCCAAGCGAGCGTGATGGATACAATCATATATATGTTTATTCGCTTAACGGAAAGTTGCGAAGGCAGATTGTTAACGATAAGTATGAAGTCATAGATGTTTATGGGCTTGATGAGACAACGGGGGATGTATATTTCTCCGCCAACCCTGACGGTCCACAATATAAGCAGATATTCGTATCAAGACAGAACGGCAAGATCTCTTGTTTGAATAACAGTTCTCGGAAAGGTGTCAATGATGCGGTTTTCAGTAAGAATTTCAAGTATTTCATAAATATATGGAGCGATATAAACAATCCCAGTGTATATACTTTGAATGATAATTCAGGTAAGGAGTTGGTGTCGCTTGTAGACAATAAGGATTTGAAAAAGAAAATGGCCGGGTATGATATCGGGAGCAAAGAGCTATTCTCATTTACAACGAATGATGGCGTGTTGTTGAACGGATGGATGGTTAAACCTTCTGATTTTAATGCGCAAAAGAAGTATCCGGTGGTTATGTATCAGTATGGCGGACCGGGAAGTCAACAAGTACTTGATAGCTGGAACATAGGAATATGCGGGCAAGGTGCATTGTTTGAACAATATTTGTCACAATTGGGATATATTGTTGTATGCGTAGACAATAGAGGTACGGGAGGCCGTGGAGCTGAGTTTGAGAAATGTACATATTTACGTTTGGGAGAACTTGAAGCACATGATCAGGTGGAGGCCGCTATATGGCTTGGCAAACAGTCTTATGTGGATAAAAAAAGAATCGGTATCATCGGATGGAGTTATGGCGGATGGAATACTTTGATGAGTATGAGTGAGGGACGGCCCGTATTCCGTGCCGGAGTGGCAATAGCTCCGCCTACAAGTTGGCGTTTTTACGATACGGTATATACAGAGAGATTCATGCGTACGCCGAAAGAAAATCCGTCGGGTTATGATATAAACCCGATTAACCGTGTGGATAAACTCAATGGAGCATTATTGATTTGTCATGGGATGGCAGATGATAATGTACATTTCAGAAACACGGCGGAATATACTGAGGCATTGGTTCAGGCGGATAAGGATTTCAAGGAGAACATATACACCAATCGCAATCATAGTATATATGGAGGAAATACACGTAATCATTTGTTCAGGCAGGTGGTGAATTTCTTTAATTCAGAAATGAAATAACAAACAACTAAAAAACAAATATAATCATGAGACTATTGTCAACAGGTATTGCTTTGGCATTGATGCTTATTCCGGTATCAATGGATGCGAAGGCAAAAAAGAAAAAAGTTGAACCGCGATTATCCGCTTTGGAAATTGTGGAGAAAGTAAACAAGCATTGGCAGAAGACAAATAAACCGGAAGTTAATGCCTTTTGGGATAATGCTGTGTATTTTACTGGAAATATGGAAGTTTACCGTTTGACCGGAAATGCTTCCTATTTTGAGTACAGTGACAAATGGGCCCGTTATAATAAGTGGAGTGGGGCAACTGAGAAAGACCAGTCGAAATGGAAATATAAGAACTATGGTGAAGGTAATGAGTATGTTCTTTTTGGAGATTGGCAAACATGTTTTCAGACATATCTTGATATGTATGAAACGAATCCCGACCCATATAAAATCGCTCGTGTAAAAGAGGTCATGGCACGTGAGGCCAATATGTGTGCCACTGATTTTTGGTGGTGGGCGGATGCGTTATATATGGTGATGCCTGTAATGACAAAGTTATATAAGGTAACCGGAGATATAAAATATCTTGATAAGTTATATGCCAATTTTAAATATGCTGATGAACTGATGTTTGATAAAGAAGAACATTTGTATTATCGTGATGGGAAATATGTTTACCCGGCTCACAAGACAGCTGATGGCAAGAAAGATTTTTGGGCTCGTGGTGATGGTTGGGTATTGGCCGGACTGGCAAAAGTGTTGGCCGATATGCCACAATCATATACACATCGCCATTTCTTTGTGGAACGTTATGTCCAGCTGTCGGAAGCGGTAGCTAAGTGCCAACAAAAGGAAGGTTACTGGACTCGTTCAATGCTTGATGCGAAGCAGGCGGAAGGTCCTGAGACAAGCGGAACGGCATTGTTTACTTATGGATTGTTATGGGGGGTAAATAATGGATTGCTTGACAGGGCTTATTATGAGCCTGTAATAAACAGAGCTTGGGATTATCTTTCCGGCAAGGCTTTACAGGCAGACGGTTCTGTCGGATATGTACAGCCTATAGGAGAAAAGGCAGTGAGAGGACAGAAACTATCGGTAACAGATGTCACAAACTTTGGTACAGGAGTATTCTTGCTTGCGGCATGTGAGAAGGTTCGCTTTGATGATGGTAGTGTGCGTGCGGCAGAAGACAAGGCTTTTACGGTAAATGTGACAAACAGTCAGAATGTTTTCCGTCAGGAAGTTGTGGAGCTTGATGCGAAAACTATATATCAAAGATTGGGGATTACAGGTGGTCGTCAGTTCCAAATATATAATGTGTTGGGGCAGCAAGTGGCTTATCAGATAACTTATGATGGCAAAATTCTTGTCGAAGCATCTGTTCGCCCACATGGTACTGCAACTTATACAATAAAGAAAGGTACTCCTAAGACATTCGTAAATACTTGTTATGGAAGGATGTATCCAGAACGTGTAGATGATATTGCATGGGAAAATGATCGTGGAGCATACCGTTGTTATGGACCGGCGTTACAGCGTTCAGGCGAAGATGCGTATGGAAATGATGTTTGGGTAAAGAATACTCCGGGTCTTGTTGTTGAGCAGCGGTATTATATAGAGGATGTAATGAAACCGGTGATAGCGGAACTTAAAAAGACCAATAAGGCTGCTGCTGATTCTTTGAACATGATAACCAGCTATCACTTTGATCAAGGTCATGGACTTGACTGTTATAAAGTAGGACCAACCCTTGGTTGTGGAACTCCGGCTATGATGATAGGAGATAGTATATTGTTCCCGTATTGTTATAAAGATTATGAATTATTGGATAATGGTCCGTTGCGTTTTACGGTAAAGTTGGTTTATAATCCAACAAAAGTGAGAGGTGATGAAAATGTAATAGAAACCAGAATACTGAGTCTTGACAAAGGTTCCAATTTTAATAAGATGACAGTATGCTATGATGGATTGAAGCAGGCAGTTGATATTGCGTCAGGTGTGGTTATTCACACTGAAGATACGGAAAGTGTTGTGTTGGGTAAAGATTTTGTTCAATATGCCGATCCTACGGATAATCCTAACGGACAGAATTTTCAAATATATGTAGCGGCATTGTTTCCCAAAGGACTTATTACCACTAAAAAAGTTATGTATGTGAATCCGACAAGAGGTAATTCCGGTCATGCACTTGGTGTGGTAAAAGATTATAAGGGTGGTGATAAATATACGTATTATTTCGGATCGGCTTGGAGTAAATATGATTGCCGTAATCAGCAAGAATGGCAATTGCGTATAGATTCTTTCCTTTCAGGTCTGCGAAATCCTCTTAATGTTATAATCAAGTAATATGCTTTGTCATGATTAGGATGTAGAATACCAAAAGAAAAAAAGGACTGATATTTGTAAATCAGTCCTTTTTTTCTTTTGGTATTCTATTTAATAAAACGCCGTATAATTAATAATTCTCCGGTTTTATTTGGAAATATGCTTTTTCATGATCGCATACGGGGCATACTTCCGGTGCTTTTTTGCCAATCATGATATGGCCGCAATTGCTGCATTGCCAAATAACATCATTGTCTTTTGAGAAAACTTTTTCATCCTGAACGTTTTTCAGTAATTTGCGATAACGTTCCTCATGCTTTTTCTCTACACCTGCTACAAGTAAGAATTTCTTTGAAATTTCATCAAAACCTTCTTCTGCGGCTTCTTTTGCCATGCGTTCATACATGTCTGTCCATTCGTAGTTCTCTCCATTGGCGGCATCTTCAAGATTGAGTTCGGTATGGTTTATTTTGCCTCCGTGCAAATACTTATACCAAAGCTCTGCATGCTCCTTCTCGTTTGCTGCTGTTTCTTCGAAGATAGCTGCAATCTGTACAAATCCGTCTTTTTTTGCTTTTGAGGCGAAATATGTGTATTTGTTACGTGCCATAGACTCTCCTGCAAATGCTTCGAGCAGGTTCTTTTCTGTTTTTGTTCCTTTCAAATCTTTCATAATATAAATTCTATTAGTAAATAATTGTGATGTTGCAAAGATATGTTTTTTTTGAAAACAATAATTACAACAGACTGTGCATTTATCTTTATTTGGTTATTTTTATTCTTTCTTTTCAACACGATATTTCACCACGTATACTTTTTCTCATATACTCTCTTATCGTATCCTGATCGTCAAACCTTGCTTGTAGGTACATCAATTTGGTTACAGCACTTTCAACAGTGCTGTCGTATCCACTCAGTACACCTGCTGATTTCAGTTGATAGCCGGTATCGTATCTCCCCATCTCAACTTTACCGGCCATACATTGGCTTATATTGATGATTATTTTCCCATTATTCGTGGCTTCTTTTAAAGCATTAAGGAGCCAAGGTCGCTGTGGGGCATTTCCACTGCCATAAGTCCGCATTACGATCGAACGTAGATTGGGAGTAGCGATAATGTGTCTTACCAAATCTTCACGTATTCCTGGGAATATGGTGAAGACAATAACATTATTATCAAGTCTGAAGTGAGGAGATATCGGTTTGGAGAAGTCCGGTTTTAGTATTTGTTCTTCATGGTAAGTGATATTTACACCGGCTTCAACGAGGTGGGGGTAGTTAAAACTTTCAAAAGCATCAAATTCATCGGCACTTTGTTTGGTTGTACGATTTCCACGAAGCAGATGCCCGTTAAAATAAATTCCGACTTCCGGTACCATGGATTTACCATCTTCATGTTTTGCAGCTGCAATCTCAATGCTTGTAATAAGATTTTCTTTCCCGTCTGTTCTTAATTGGCCAATAGGCAATTGACTTCCGGTAAGAATTACAGGCTTTGTCAGATTTCCAAGCATGTAGCTGAGAGCGGAAGCCGTATAGGCCATTGTATCTGTACCGTGTAATATTACAAATCCATCATATTTTTCATAATTATCTATTATTATATGTGTCAACTCCGTCCATAACTGCGGAGACATATCACTGCTGTCTATCGGAGGATTAAACTGGATCGTTGATATGCGTATGGGAAATAGAGACAGTTCGGGAACATTGTTGATAAGATGCTCGAAATTAAATGGTTCGAGTGCTCCAGTCTGCGGATTGCGGTTCATTCCTATTGTTCCGCCTGTATAAATAAGTAAAACATGATTGTCGTACGTCATCGTTTACGTAAAATTTTTCTGCAAAAATACGTAAACTTTTCGAAAATATGGAATAAAATTGCTATTTTTGCAACATAGGAGATATCTTGTAACAGATGATAAACAGATACGCTTAATAACTATAAATTATAAAAAATATATTCTAATTATGAAACAATTTAATGATGAGGACTTCTTGTTAGACACAGAAGTCGCACAGGATTTGTTCCACAATCATGCGGCAAAGATGCCGATCATCGATTATCATTGCCATCTTATACCCGAGATGGTGGCCAGTGACCATAAATTTAAGAGCATAACAGAGTTATGGCTGGGCGGTGACCATTATAAATGGCGTGCAATGCGAACAAACGGTATTGACGAAAAATATTGCACAGGTAAGGATACCACTGATTGGGAGAAGTTTGAAAAATGGGCGGAAACAGTTCCTTATACATTCCGTAATCCTCTTTATCATTGGACTCATTTGGAATTGAAGACTGCTTTTGGAATAACAAAGCAACTTAGCCCGAAGACAGCCCGTGAAATCTTTGACGAATGTAATGAGAAACTTCAGCAACCCGAGTTTTCCGCCCGTGGCCTTATGCGTCATTATAATGTGGAATGTGTTTGTACCACCGATGATCCTATTGATGATTTGCGTTATCATAAACAAACACGTGAAAGTGGTTTCGAGATAAAAATGATTCCTGCATGGCGCCCGGATAGAGCAATGAATATAGAAAAACCGGAATTCGCTGATTATGTCAACACATTAGGAGAAGTCGCAGGTGTTACTATCACAACGTTTAAGGATATGGTGGATGCTTTGCAAAAGCGCCATGATTTCTTTACGGAAAACGGATGCAAATTGTCTGATCATGGAATAGAAGAATTCTATGATGAGGAGTACACAGACACCCAGATAGAAGCAATATTCGCAAAAGCAATGACCAAGCAAGAACTTACAAATCATGAGGTTCGCCAATACAAGAATTGTTTCTTGACTGTCATGGCCGAAATGGATGCTGATGCAGACTGGACACAGCAGTTCCATTATGGGGCAATACGGGATAATAATACTAAGATGTATGATTTGCTTGGCGCAGATACGGGATTTGATTCTATTGGAGAATTTAATACAGCGAAAGCAATGAGCAAATTCCTCAATAAATTAAATATGAAGGGCAAGTTGACACGTACAATTCTTTATACTTTGAATCCTTGTGCGAATGAGGTCATCGCGACGATGTTAGGAAACTTTCAGGGTGGTTGTCCTGGTAAGATACAGTTCGGCTCCGGTTGGTGGTTCAATGATCAGCTCGATGGCATGACTCGTCAGATGAATGCTTTGTCTGTATTGGGTCTGCTCAGTAGGTTTGTCGGTATGCTTACTGATTCACGTTCATTCCTGAGTTATCCTCGTCATGAATATTTCCGTCGTTTATTATGTAATATTCTTGGCAATGATGTGGAGAAAGGATTGCTGCCCAATGATAAGGAAATATTATCTCGTATGGTTGAAGATATTTCTTATAACAATGCCCGTAATTATTTTAAGTTTTATTGATTTATAAACTTCTTTACGGAATAGAATTATTTAAGTTTTGAAAGTAAAAAGAATAATAAGTGGAATTTGATGTATTATACTTTGTATATTACTCTTTTTGCTTTCAAAACTTTTCTGTATAAATTCTTTGTTTAATTGGAAAAATAGGTGTAATTTTGCAAAATATTAAAATATTTAAGAATGATGACAATTACAAGAAGACTCGTTTTTCCCATAGCCTTGTTGGCTTTTATTGTCTTATTAGGCAGTTGTTCTAGTACAAAGGAAGTTGCTTATTTTCAAAACAGTTCGGAGGTAGATTTAACAGCGTCAAAGTTTCTGTATGATGCTCGTATTATGCCGAAAGATGTTCTTACAATAACTGTGAGTGCTACTGATGCAGATGCGGCTCTGCCATTTAATATGACAGTTCCTACGCCGCTAAACCAGGGTTCGCGTTCGTCCTATGCTCAGGCTTTGTTGCAAAGTTACTTGGTTGATAATGCGGGCAACATAGATTTTCCCAAGGTCGGTAGTATTCATTTGGGCGGATTGACAAAATCTGAAGCAGAAAAATTAATACAAGATAAGATTAAGCCGTATATGAGCGAAAGCGAAAATCCTATAGTTACCGTTCGTATGACAAACTATAAGATTTCAGTGTTGGGTGAAGTCAATCGGCAAGGAATGTACACGGTCGGTAATGAGAAAATAACGATTCTTGAAGCTTTAGCTCAGGCAGGCGATCTTACGATATATGGTGTACGTACAAATGTGAAACTTATACGTGAGGATTCTACCGGACAAAAATCAATCCATGTTTTGGATTTAACGGATGCAAATGTTATAAATTCGCCTTATTATTATTTGCAACAGAATGATATTGTATATGTGGAGCCCAATAAGGTTAAATCTCAGAATTCAAGTGTCGGTAGTATGACAACATTATGGTTCTCGGCCACGTCGATACTAATCTCACTGACTTCTTTATTATACAATATTCTTAATTAAAGTTTTATAAGAAGAATGAAAGAAATGATAGTTCATTAATTTCATTCTTCTTTTCTAATATATGGATTTAAAATGTGTGGAATTGTTGGATATATAGGTTGCAAAGATGCTTTTCCGATATTAATAAAAGGTCTTAGACGGCTTGAATACCGTGGTTATGATAGTGCGGGAGTTGCGTTGGTTGATACTGATGGGAAGCTAAATGTATATAAAGCGAAAGGAAAAGTTGATGATTTAGTTAGTTATTGTGAAGATAAGGATAAAACTGGCAATATAGGTATTGCCCATACCCGATGGGCTACACACGGTGAACCTTCTGTAACAAATGCTCATCCTCATTATTCACAATCGAAAAACTTAGCGATAATTCATAATGGTATAATAGAGAATTATGCGGATCTGAAAGTCAAGTTAATAGCCAAAGGACGAACATTCCAATCAGACACAGATACTGAGGTATTGGTTCAGTTGATAGAATATATCCAAGAACGTAAAGAACTTGATTTGCTGACAGCCGTTCAGTTGGCTTTACATGAAGTGATAGGAGCGTATTCCATTGCCTTGATAGACAGGCGTACTCCCGATCAGATAATAGCGGCACGCAAACAAAGTCCGCTTGTTGTCGGGATCGGTGAAGATGAGTTTTTCCTTGGTTCGGATGCGAGTCCCATTGCAGAATATACGGATAAGGTCGTATATCTTGAAGACGGTAGTATCGCTGTTCTGAAAAAAGGCGAGGATTTAAAGGTCGTAAATGTCTTGAACAGGCGTTTAAATCCGGAAATACAGACTGTTGATATAAAATTAGGTCAGCTGGAGAAAGGCGGATATCCTCATTTCATGTTGAAAGAAATATTCGAACAGCCAGATTGCATAACAAATTGCATGAGAGGACGTATCAATGAGTCTACCGATAATGTTGTTCTGAGTGCTGTTATAGATTATAAAAAGCAGTTGCTTGATGCCAATAGATTTATAATAGTGGCTTGCGGAACTTCATGGCATGCAGCGCTTATTGGCAAGCAGATGATTGAGAACTTCTGTCGAATACCGGTAGAGGTCGAATATGCTTCGGAATTTAGATACCGCAATCCGGTAATATCGTCTAAAGATGTTGTTATCGCTATATCACAAAGTGGTGAGACGGCGGATACT
This sequence comes from Prevotella sp. PTAC, assembly GCF_013166535.1. Taxonomy (NCBI): domain Bacteria; kingdom Pseudomonadati; phylum Bacteroidota; class Bacteroidia; order Bacteroidales; family Prevotellaceae; genus Prevotella; species Prevotella sp. PTAC. Next base: position 191,152 of record NZ_JABKKK010000007.1, on the reverse strand, counting down.
TTGGCCGCGGTTAAACTTGCAAAAGAAAACGGAGCTTTTATTTATGGAATATGTAACGCCATAGGATCCAGCATTCCGAGGATGACTAATACGGGTTCTTATATCCATGTTGGTCCAGAAATAGGGGTCGCTTCAACAAAAGCATTTACCGGACAGGTTACTGTCCTTACAATGTTGGCCTTGGCCTTGGCAAAAGAAAAAAATACTATAAGTACCTCAGAATATCTGCGTATTGTGAAAGAGTTGCATGAGATACCGGATAAAATGTCTAAGGTCCTATTACAGAATAATCGTATTGCAGATTTAAGCCGTATTTTTACGTATGCGCGTAATTTTCTTTATTTAGGAAGAGGATACAGCTATCCAGTCGCGCTTGAAGGAGCATTGAAGCTGAAGGAGATAAGCTACATACATGCAGAGGGTTATCCGGCAGCAGAGATGAAGCATGGGCCAATTGCTCTTATTGACTCGGATATGCCGGTTGTTGTTATAGCGACACATAATGCGATGTATGAAAAGGTTTTGAGCAATATTCAGGAGGTAAAAGCTCGTAAAGGCAAGGTAATTGCGATTGTTACGGAAGGTGATGATACAATCAGCCGTATTGCCGATGAAGTTATAGAGTTGCCGCCGATGATAGAGTGTTTGGAGCCGCTAATAGCAACAATACCATTGCAGTTATTGGCTTATCATATTGCTGTATGTAAGGGTAAGGATGTTGATCAACCAAGGAATCTTGCGAAATCAGTTACAGTGGAATAAATGATTGTGGATATAAAATATTTGTAATATTAAAAAATAATCAGGACTTCAATAGGTTGGATAATAATTAGAAAATAAGGAAATTAAGGATAATATAGATGGAACAGTTAAAACATGAATGTGGAGTGGCTATGATAAGGTTATTGAAGCCGCTTGATTATTACCAGCATAAATATGGAACATGGATGTATGGTATGAACAAGCTCTATCTTATGATGGAGAAACAGCACAACAGAGGGCAGGAAGGTGCCGGTATGGCTTGTGTCAAGTTGAATACACTCCCTGGTAATGAATATATGTTTCGTGAGAAAGCGTTGGGCTCAAATGCAATAACAGAGATTTTTGCCAATGCCCAAAAAGATTTTAGGAAATTATCCATAGAGGAATTGGCTGATGCGGATTTCGCAAAAGAGAACCTTCCATTTGCCGGTGAGTTATATATGGGACATCTCCGTTATTCGACAACTGGAAAGAGCGGTTTGCAATATGTACATCCTTTCCTGCGCCGTAATAATTGGAAAGCAAAAAATTTATGCCTTTGCGGAAATTTTAACATGACGAATATTGATGAGATATTCGATAAAGTCACAGCACAAGGACAGTGCCCTCGGATTTATAGCGATAGTTATATAATGTTGGAATGGATGGGACATCGTCTTGATCGTGAGGTGGAGCGTAATTTTGTCAAAGCAAAGGAAAGAGGACTTGAAGGGACTGATATAACACATTATATTGACAATAATGTCAATTTGGGAAATGTCTTGAAGACGACAATGCCTGATTTTGATGGAGGATATGTTGTTTGTGGTCTTACAGGAAGCGGAGAGATGTTTTCCATGCGTGATCCGTGGGGAATACGTCCGGCATTTTATTATAAGAACGATGAGGTCGTTGCTGTTGCCAGTGAGCGTCCGGTATTGCAGACAACATTTGATATAGAATGTGATGATGTTACGGAGCTGAAGCCCGGTGAAGCTATTTTTGTCAATAATCGTGGTGAATGTGTTGTTGAGCAGATATTGGAACCAAGAGGTGATTCGGCTTGCTCGTTCGAACGTATATATTTCAGCCGCGGTTCAGACCGTGATATATACAAAGAGCGTAAGTTGCTTGGAGAGCAACTCACACCGGCAATTCTTAAAGCTGTGGATTATGATGTTGATCATACCGTATTCTCTTTCATACCCAATACTGCAGAGGTGGCTTATTATGGAATGCTTGGCGGATTTAAGCATTATGTCAACGACCAGAAAATAAAAGCCATAGAGAGTCTCAAGCATATACCAACTCGTGAAGAATTAGAGAAAATTTTGCACCAGTATGTGCGTTCAGAGAAAGCTGCTTGGAAAGATATAAAATTGCGTACGTTTATTACAGAAGGTAATTCGCGGAATGATTTGGCCTCACATGTATATGATATCACTTATGAAGTATTGGAGCCTGGAGTAGACAATCTGGTTATAATAGACGACAGTATTGTGCGTGGTACAACTCTGCGTGAAAGCATAATAAAGATACTAGACCGTTTACATCCTAAGAAAATCGTCATAGTAAGCTCTTCTCCTCAGATACGTTATCCTGATTATTATGGTATCGACATGGCACGTTTGGAAGAGTTCATTGCTTTCCGGGCATGCATCGAACTTCTTAAAGAGCGTGGGATGCATAGTCTTATTGATGATACCTACAAGCAATGTAAAGAGGAAATAAAGAAACCCAAAGGTGAGATTAAATGTTGTGTGAAAGCCCTTTATCAACCGTTTACAGTGGAAGAACTGAACGAAAAGATGGTAGAGATGTTAAGGCCATCAGGGGTTACAACTCCAATTGAATTGGTGTTCCAGAGTATAGAGGGGCTTCATACCGCTATTCCCAACCACAAAGGTGATTGGTACTTTACGGGAGATTTTCCTACTCCGGGAGGAATGAAACTTGCCAATCAGGCCTTTATAAACTTCATTGAGAAAGTTTATCAATACGAACAGAAGTTTTAAGAACACAACACACAAATAAATGAGAAAAGTAACATTAGAACTTGAAGATGGCACAAGGTTTCACGGTTCCTCCTTTGGTTATGAGCATCCGGTAGCAGGAGAAGTCGTATTCAACACGGCCATGATGGGATATCCCGAAAGTCTTACCGATCCTTCTTATGCCGGTCAGTTGATGGTGTTGACATATCCTTTGGTTGGAAATTACGGTGTTCCTCCTTTTACTATTAACGAGAGTGGTATCGCGACCTTTATGGAAAGCGACCGAATTTATGCCTCGGCTGTGATAGTTGCCGATTATAGTGAAGAGTTCAGTCATTGGAATGCCGGTGAGAGTTTGGCAGATTGGCTGAAAAGAGAGCATGTGCCAGGTATAACGGGTATTGATACTCGGGAATTGACTAAAGTGCTTCGTGAGCATGGAGTTATGATGGGTAAAATTCTTCTTGACGATGAGCCTGATAATATTCCCAATGCCGATTATGAAGGAGTGAACTTTGTGGATAAGGTAAGTTGCAAAGATATTATACGTTATAATGAAGGTTCCGGAAAAAAAGTTATTCTTGTCGATTGCGGAGTAAAGCACAATATAATACGTTGTCTGATAAACCGTGAGGTGGAAGTGATACGTGTACCTTGGAATTATGATTATACTTCGATGGATTTCGACGGGTTGTTCCTTGGAAACGGTCCGGGTGATCCTGACATGTGCGAAGATGCGGTCGTCGTTCTTCGTAAGCAGATGAGTATGTCCAGAAAACCTATCTGTGGAATTTGTATGGGAAATCAGTTGCTTGCGAAAGCCGGAGGCGCTAAAATATATAAATTGAAATATGGGCATCGTTCACATAACCAACCGGTTCGTGAGGTTGGCACAGACAGATGCTATATAACAAGCCAAAACCATGGATATGCAGTTGATGCAAGTACATTGGGACCGGAATGGCATGAATTGTTTGTGAATATGAACGACGGTTCCAATGAAGGTATTTGCCATGTTGACAATCCTTGGTTTACAAGTCAGTTCCATCCGGAAGCTTGTTCCGGTCCGGTTGATACCGAATTCATGTTTGATCGTTTTGTGGAAAAATTGAAGTAAAAGATGAAAGACGAAAGTATAAAGAAAGTCCTATTGCTTGGTTCCGGAGCATTGAAGATAGGAGAGGCCGGTGAATTTGACTACTCCGGTTCCCAGGCTCTTAAGGCATTGAGAGAAGAAGGAATATATACCGTATTGATAAATCCTAATATTGCCACGGTTCAAACCTCCGAGGGTGTTGCGGATCAAATCTATTTCTTGCCTGTTCAGCCTTATTTTGTAGAGCGGGTGATAGAGAAAGAGCGTCCGGATGGTATTTTGCTGGCCTTTGGTGGGCAGACTGCCCTTAACTGCGGAGTGGAACTTTATAAAAGCGGAGTACTTGAAAAATATAACGTTAAAGTGCTTGGCACTCCTGTCCGGGCGATTATGGACACGGAAGACCGTGAGCTGTTTGTCGAGAAACTCAATGAGATTGATGTAAAGACAATTAAGAGTGAGGCTTGCGAGACGATAGAGGATGCGCGTAAGGCAGCGGCAGAACTTGGATATCCTGTCATTCTTCGTGCTGCTTATGCACTTGGAGGACTTGGCAGTGGATTTTGCGATAATGAAGAAGAACTTGATAAACTGGCAGAGAAAGCATTCTCTTTTTCTCCGCAGGTACTTGTAGAGAAAAGTCTTAAAGGCTGGAAAGAGATAGAATATGAAGTGGTTCGTGACCGTTATGATAATTGTATAACGGTGTGTAACATGGAGAATTTCGACCCGCTAGGCATCCATACGGGTGAGAGTATCGTTATCGCTCCCTCTCAGACACTTACCAATAGCGAATATCATAAGTTGCGCGCTCTTTCAATAAAAATTATCCGCCATATAGGAATTGTGGGAGAGTGTAATGTTCAGTATGCATTTGACCCGCAAAGCGAAGACTATCGAGTGATAGAGGTAAATGCACGATTGAGCCGTTCCTCGGCTTTGGCATCTAAGGCTACTGGCTATCCTCTTGCTTTCGTCGCAGCCAAATTGGGACTGGGTTACGGCCTTTTCGATTTGAAAAATTCCGTAACCAAGACCACAAGCGCTTTCTTTGAACCCGCACTTGATTATGTGGTATGTAAGATTCCACGTTGGGATTTGAGTAAATTCCGTGGGGTAGATAAAGAGCTTGGCTCATCGATGAAGTCGGTCGGAGAAGTCATGGCCATCGGTCGTAATTTTGAGGAAGCCATACAGAAGGGTCTTCGCATGATAGGGCAGGGCATGCATGGTTTTGTGGAAAACAAAGAACTTGAAATTCCTGATATTGATGAAGCATTGCGTGAGCCTACCGACAAGCGTGTGTTTGTTATTTCAAAAGCCATGCACAAAGGCTATACGATAGAGCAAATTCATGAGCTCACAAAGATAGATAAATGGTTTCTTCAAAAATTGAGGTATATTATAGATATTGATGAGCGTATGAAATCGCTGAAGAGCATCAATAATCTTGATAAAGAACTCTTGCGTGAAGCGAAAATATATGGTTTTACAGATTTTCAGATAGCCCGTGCCGTAGGTCTTGAGACCGAATTGCGGAGCATGGCCAAGGCCGGTCTTGTGGTTCGCAATCTTCGTAAGCGTTACGGTATACTTCCGTTTGTCAAGCAGATAGATACGCTTGCAGCCGAGTATCCGGCCCAAACAAATTATCTTTACCTCACTTATGCCGGTGTCGCGCACGATATTGATTTCCATAAAGACAAGCGTTCTATCATTGTTCTCGGTTCGGGGGCGTATCGTATTGGTTCTTCTGTAGAGTTCGACTGGTGTGGTGTACAGGCATTGCAAACCATAAGAAGAGAAGGATTCCGTTCCGTTATGATAAATTACAATCCCGAGACGGTGTCTACAGATTACGATATGTGCGATCGGTTGTATTTTGACGAGTTGACATTTGAGCGGGTCATGGATATAATCGACTTGGAAAGTCCGCATGGAGTCATTGTGTCTACCGGCGGACAGATTCCTAACAATCTTGCAATCCGCCTTGATGAGCAGCACGTTCCAATTCTCGGTACATCGGCTAAAGATATAGATAATGCCGAGGATAGAGCTAAATTCTCATCAATGCTTAGTCGAAACGGAATTAACCAGCCGGAGTGGAGCGCCTTGACCTCCATGGAAGATATCGATAAATTTATAGCCCGTGTCGGCTTCCCGGTTCTTGTCCGCCCATCGTATGTACTGTCGGGAGCTGCCATGAACGTTTGCTCTAATGCGGAAGAGCTCGATCGTTTTCTTAAATTGGCAGCCAATGTATCAGAAGATCATCCTGTTGTCGTGAGCCGTTTTATCGAGCATGCCAAGGAAATAGAGATGGATGCCGTGGCCAAAGACGGGGAGATTTTGGCTTATGCTATATCCGAGCATATTGAGTTTGCCGGTGTTCATTCCGGTGATGCCACGATACAGTTCCCTCCACAGAAGCTATATGTTGAGACGGTGCGCCGCATTAAGCGTGTGAGCAGGCAGATAGCCAAAGAGTTGCATATAAGCGGCCCGTTCAATATCCAGTTCATGGCTCGAGACAACGACATACTCGTCATAGAGTGTAATCTGCGTGCTTCGCGCTCCTTTCCGTTTGTAAGTAAGGTATTGAAAATTAATCTGATAGAGATAGCGACTAAAGTAATGCTCGGACTGTCGGTCGAAAAGCCTCATAAGAGCTTGTTTGACCTCGACTATGTGGGCATCAAGGCCAGTCAGTTCTCTTTCAACCGTTTGCAGAAAGCGGATCCTGTTCTTGGTGTCGACATGGCTTCTACCGGTGAGGTGGGTTGTCTTGGGGACGATACGAATACTGCTTTGCTCAAAAGCATGCTTTCCGTCGGACACCGCATACCGGAGAAAACAATCTTGCTTTCAACCGGAAGCGCGAAGCAGAAGGCTGAGATGCTGGATGCGTCGAGAACCCTTGTCGCTAATGGATACAAGTTGTATGCTACCGGCGGGACTTCAAGATATCTTACAGAGAACGGCATAGAGAACACTATGGTATATTGGCCATCGGAGAAGGAACATCCGCAGGCTCTTGACATGTTGCGTAATCATGAAATAGACATGGTGGTGAACATTCCCAAGGATTTGACTGTCAGCGAACTCAGCAACGGATATAAAATACGTCGTGCGGCGATAGACCTGAACGTGCCGCTGATAACCAACAGCCGGCTGGCAAGTGCTTTCATTACCGCTTTTTGCCAGACGAGTCTTGAAGATATTGATATAAAGAGTTGGGCGGAGTATAAATAAGGTGGTGATTATGTAAAACACCATAGATGAATATCGAAAGCGGACAGCCGGTGAAAGGGCTGTCCGCTTTTTTATATTGTCATTCTGTGAAAATCATAGTGTTGCTTATGCAAAACCAATCCGTACCGACAAATAGTCAAGGAAAAAATTGTACATTTGGAATATTTAGTGTATATTTGCCTATATATTAATAAAAGACAGATAATGATGGAATGTGGCAACGTATTGGATGCTAAAATAAACAGGAGCGACTATACAATTCTTATTGTAGATGATGTTGTCAGCAATGTTTTGCTGTTGAAGATACTTTTGACGAAAGAACAATTCGGAATATTTACGGCAAGCAATGGTAATGAGTGTATAGAAAAGGCAAAGTCAGAACGGCCGGATCTCATTCTGTTGGATGTCATGATGCCTGATATGAGCGGTTTCGATACGGCTGTCATTCTGAAAAATGATCCTGAAACAGCATCTATCCCCATAATATTTCTCACGGCACTCAATACTCCTTCTGATCTCGTACATGGTTTTAAGGTAGGAGCGAGCGATTTTCTTACCAAGCCTTTTAATAAAGAAGAACTGATAATGCGGGTAATGCAGCAGATATCACTTGTGGTGGCACGTCGGATAATAGAGAAGCAGAACGAGGAATTGCGAAATACGATAAGCAACCGTGACAAGATGTACTCCGTGATTGCCCATGACTTACGTTCTCCTATGGCAAGCATACGTATGGTACTCAATCTTTTTGTGAACAGTGTGTCTCCCGATATGATAGGCCCGGAGTTGTTCGGTCTGATAGACAGGGCTAATAAAGAGTCGGAAGAAACACACGGACTGCTTGACAATCTGTTGAAATGGACGAAGAGCCAGACAGGACGGTTGAATGTTGTATATCAAGACTTTGACCTTAATGATGTAATTCCTGGAATTGTGGATATTTATGTGATGATAGCTGAGACAAAACATATCAAGTTGAATTGCGATTTAGGTACAGAAAGGCTTACTGTATGTGCAGATAATGATATGCTTAAGACCGTAATCCGGAATTTTATCAGTAATGCGATAAAGTTCAGCAATGAGGAAGGTACTATTGATATAGTTCTGAGACGAGACGGCGATATGGCCCGAGTGAGCATTAAGGATAATGGAGTCGGAATCAGTCAGGATCGAATAGCCGGACTTTTTGCAAGAGGAGAAAGTACTTGTGGTACTAATAACGAAGAAGGAAGCGGCCTCGGTTTACAGTTGTGCAAAGACTTTGCCGTTAAGAATGGCGGTGATGTCGAGGTTGAGTCCGTTTTGGGAGAGGGTAGTACGTTCAGTGTCCTTGTTCCTTTGAAGAAAGCTGAATGAGCGATTGATTTGAAGTGTAATAATAAAATCACGAATTTGGCACTTCGTTTTTTCTCATTATAGAATAATAACCTTATACAGAACACTATATATAAAGCGATAGACCGGTTTGTGACAATAGGTGGCGACCGGCCTTTTTTTGCAATAGGTATCCCGTTGGGTTGCATTTAGCAACTCGTTGGAAGATAACGAGTATCCCGTTGCGGTGCAACGAGCCGCTAAATGCAACCCAACGGGATATTAAATGCGTAAATATTGTTGTCCGCAAAGTATGAGTATTATGGTTCTTGGATGTATTTAGTTGATTGATAGTTGTTTATGTAAATAGAGTAAATACTGCGATTTTTTCAGCCATGGGATTTATATTTTCCAAATAATCGAAATATAAATAGTGTTTTGTAAATATAATTCAACACGGTTGCAGTGATATTCATGTTGCGTTTTGGTAAATTCGTAGAAAAATAGTAACTTTGCAATTAATTATAAATTATAACAAATATTGAATATGAAAGCATTTGTTTTTCCCGGTCAGGGAGCACAATTTGTCGGAATGGGCAAAGACCTTTACGACAATAATCCATTGGCAAAAGAACTTTTTGAGAAGGCAAACGATATCCTTGGCTACCGGATAACAGACATCATGTTTGAAGGAACGGATGAAGAACTCAAACAGACCAAAGTCACGCAGCCTGCTGTATTCCTGCACAGCGTTATCTCGGCATTGTGCCTTGGCGATGATTTCAATCCCGCCATGGTTGCCGGTCACTCACTTGGAGAATTCTCGGCTCTCGTGGCTGTCGGGGCGTTGAGTTTTGAAGATGGCCTGAAGCTGGTCTATGCACGTGCAATGGCAATGCAGAAGGCTTGCGACGTGGCTCCTTCTACTATGGCTGCCATTGTTGGTTTGCCGGACGAGAAGATTGAGGAAATATGCGCAGAAGTGAACAAGGGCGGTCATGTGGTGGTTCCTGCAAATTACAACTGTCCGGGACAGCTCGTTATATCGGGAAACATAGAGGCCATAAATGAGGCTTGCGAAAAACTTAAGGCAGCCGGGGCAAAGAGAGCGTTACCGTTGAAAGTCGGAGGCGCATTCCATTCTCCGCTCATGCAGCCGGCCAAGGATGAGCTTCAAGCCGCAATCGAGAAGACAACATTTGCAGCTCCGAAATGTCCTGTATATCAGAATGTGGACGGCAATGCCCATACTGAACCCGAAGACATCAAGGCAAATTTGATAGCACAGCTCACAAGCAGTGTGCGTTGGACGGAAAGCGTCCGCAATATGATTGCGGGCGGTGCGGATGATTTTACGGAGTGCGGTCCCGGTAAGGCTCTTCAAGGTATGATTGGTCGTATCGACAAGAGCGTGGCTTCACATGGTATAGAATAAATTACTGAACGTAATATTAGTTATGGCGCAGGTACACAGAAAGGTATAAGCAGATCTGTGTGTCCTGCGTTTTTGTTTTTATTTCCATAACGTAAGAACACCAGGCACATAAATGAAAAAAGTTATTATATATCAGGTATTCACCCGACTGTTTGGTAACCGTAATCAAACCCGTAAGGAAGGCGGTACCATTGAAGAGAACGGAAGCGGCAAAATGCGTGATTTCGATCGGGAGATATTGCGGAGAATAAAGGCATTGGGAGTCACACATGTATGGTATACCGGAATTATACGTCATGCCACAACAACAGATTATTCGGCTTTCGGTATTCCATGTCAGCATCCGGCTATAGTGAAAGGACGTGCCGGATCTCCGTATGCCATTACCGACTACTATGATATAGACCCGGATATAGCCGATGACGTAGACAATCGGATGGCTGAGTTTGAGGCGCTTGTGGAGCGCACACATAAGGCGGGAATGCAAGTGGTAATAGATTTTGTGCCTAATCATGTGGCACGGCAATATCGTTCGATAGCGAAACCCGACGGGGTGAAGGATCTTGGCGAGACAGACAATGATGGAATGCACTTCTCGACGGATAATAATTTTTATTATTGCTGGGGCATGCGGTTTAGTCCGGATATTGATTTAAAGGGTGAAGCGGATGAACCGTACATGGAGTTCCCGGCAAAAGCGACTGGGAATGACCATTTCGGCTGTTCTCCGGGACGCAATGACTGGTATGAGACGGTGAAGCTTAACTATGGCATTGATTATTGTGATGCCGGCGGCCGCTCCGAACATTTCTCTCCTGTTCCCGACACATGGAACAAGATGACGGATATATTGCTTTTCTGGGCATCAAAGGGCGTAGATGCTTTCCGTTGTGATATGGCAGAGATGGTACCGACCGCATTTTGGGCTTGGGCGACGGACAAGGTGAAATGTCGTTATCCGGAGATAAAATTTATTGGCGAAGTATATGATCCGGCGCAATATAGAAATTATATATCGGCAGGTTTTGACTATTTGTATGACAAAGTGGGAATGTATGATTGTGTGCGTGATGTAATCTGTGGACACCGCCAGGCTTCGGATATCACATGGCAGTGGCAGGTTACCGATGACATACGCAGCCACATGTTGTACTTTCTTGAAAATCATGACGAGCAACGCATTGCGAGTGATTTCTTTGCGGCCAGCGGGGCCAAAGGGGTGCCGGGGCTTATCGTCAGTGTGTTGATGCGCCAAAATCCGTTCATGCTTTATGCCGGTCAGGAATTTGGAGAGTCAGGGATGGATAAGGAGGGATTTAGTGGAGTAGACGGCCGCACTACTATATTTGATTATTGGTCGGTGCCTTCTGTTTTCCGTGGGTATTATGACAGGCGTAAACAGACAAGAGAGGAGAGAACGTTAGGGGCCGTATATGCCAAAGTGCTGAATGTGGCTACGAATGAACAGGCAGTGGCAGAAGGTGAGTTTTATGATTTAATGTATGCAAACAGCCATATAGGTAGTAATTTTTATGCGTTTTTGCGGAAGTATGGTAGTGAAGCGCTTCTCGTGGTTGCCAATTTCTCGAGTGAACGATCTGAGTGTGACGTGAAAATTCCTGAACATGCTTTTGACTTTCTTGACATGCCTGAGGGGAGATATCAAGCAGAGGATTTGTTGACGGATGATAAGATGGTGCTGTCTTTGTCCAAAGGAAAGTCGGTCAGGATGAGTGTCGGCTCATGTTACGGTCGTGTATGGAAATTTTGTTGTAAGCATTGATATGAATGAGTTTGTTTTGAATGCGCATAACAAGGAGGAGCATCCACAAAGTCACACAGCGGAACATCTGTTGAATCAGACCATGATCAGGATGTTTGGTTGTGGACGTTCCGGTAATGCACATATAGAGCGTAAGAAAAGTAAAATAACTTATGTGGTAGACCACAAGCCGGACCGGAAAGAGGAAAAGGCTATTGCTGATAGAATGAACGAGCTTATAGAAATGGATCTTCCGGTTACTTTTGAGTTCGTGAACATTGCCGACTTGACAGAGGAAAATACAGCACCCGGTGGTAAATATTATGGTGTGACATTGGAAAAATTACCTGATGATGCATCGGAGGTAATCCGTCTTGTGCGTATTGGGGATTATGACGTGTGTCCGTGTATAGGCAAGCACGTCCGCTCCACGTCGCAAATAGGACGTTTCGAGATGCTCGGGACAAACTGGGATGAGCATCTGCGCACATTCAGAATAAGATTTAAGGTTATCTGAAAAACCTGGTATCACGGAATGCAATTCCGTGATACCAGGTTTTTATATTTCTATTTTCATAAACACGGGATAGTGGTCTGAATATGTAAGTTGTGTATTGTAGTATGTCAGTCCGGTCATACTTTTATCGTGAAAAATATAATCTATACGTACGGATTTCTTACCCCTGTATGTGCGCATCCATCCGCTTCCGCATTCTTTAAATCCGTCTGTCATGTCACCGAGCATAGTATTGTATACGTATGAATATGGAACATCGTTGAAATCGCCGCATAATATTGTCGGAATGTCTGAGTCGCGCTTTTCAAGGGCCACTGTGTTGGCTTGCCCAGCCCGTATAATCATGCCGAGAGTATAGTTGTTGTAAATGGCGTTTATAATGGAATTGCTCTCTACCTTTATTCCGCTGTTGGTGAGTTTGGCGGCTTGTTGGAGAGTTCTGTTAAATCCTGTAGTTTCCAAATGTACATTGAATATCCTTATTCTTTTACCGTTTACATCAACGTCGCACCACATTGCACTGTTGTTTGTATACTCAAAAGGAATGTTTTTTGTTTTTTTTATCGGGTAGCGGCTATATATTACCATGTCATTGTTTCCGGTAGCCATGTATGTGAAATATTCTTTATAGCTGTCGGAGTTTTTCTTATCACCACTGGCATCCGAATATTCTTGCATACATAGAATGTCAACTTTATGCTTTTTCATTTCCGAAAGAATGTCTTGTGCCATGAAGCCGGATGTCTCACGGCCGAAGTTCGCGACATTATATGTGGCTATTTTTATTCCGGCACTATTGTCTGCATTTGTATTTGACGGGCCGAACTGATATATTGTACCTATATATGGAATGCATGACAATACGGTGATAATGGGTATTGAAGATACAATCCAAAGCCGTTTAAGAAGCCAATATATCAGTATGACGGCATTTGCAGCTATAAGAAGTGGCAATACATATACCAGCATGGCTCTTGCCGTATTGCCGGAAGGAGGCACGTTGCCACCGAACAGACCTACAAAGGTAAAGATGGACAATACTATCTGTATTACCAGAAACATCATTGTGATATATTTATATACTGCTAATTTTCCCATATTCAGATTGGTTATTCGTTTAAGTATTTAATTATCGTTTTAATAAGATGCTCGATATGTATCGGTTTGGGGATAAATTCATTGCATCCGGCGCTCATTGCGTCTTTAATTTGTTCATCAAAGGCATATGCACTTAGTGCGATGACCGGAATATTCATGTTTATCTCTTTTATGATCCGTGTGGCATCCAGGCCGTTCATTTCCGGCATTCGTATATCCATGAGTATCAAGTCGGGTGTTTCTTCCTCGTTTAGAGTGACAGCTTCGATACCGTTCCTTGCCCGTATAAGCCTGTAGCGCTTGGATAAAATCTTTTTCAAGAGCTCATAATTGCAATCCTCATCTTCGGCAATAAGGATTAGTTTCATTTTATTTGTTCCTCCGTTAGCATCCATTCGCAATGTTCTTGTAACGGAAGTTGTGGTTGACATTTTCTTTATATTGCGGAAAAAGCCGTCAAAGGGTAGGGTGAAGTAGAACGTTGAGCCTTTTCCAATATGTGATTCAGCATATATTTGTCCGCCCATTTTCTCAATTATGATCTTACTTAGCGGGAGTCCTAGTCCGAAGCTGTTATAGTGTGTTTCAGCATCTTTTGATACGTATGCTTGAAATATATGGTCTATGTCTTTCGACGATATACCGTCTCCCGTATCTTTTACATAGAATCGGATTTTATTGCGGTTGTCAACCGGTCTGTAACCGAATGTTATAGCTCCTTGTTTTGTATGTTTTATTGCGTTGTTTATAAGGTTTGAAAAAACCTGTGTAAGTCTGTTTGCATCGGTATTGAGCATGATAGATTCAGTGGGAGTGTCTATCATGAGTTTAACACACTCTGTTATTTTGAATTTAAAAATATGTTTTATGCTCTTGCATAATTCATCTAAATCCGTATGGGATTTTTTTATTGTAATTTCTCCGGCCTCAACTCGTGAAAGATCAAGTATCTCGTTTATTAGAAAACCTAGTCTGCTGTTATTGCTTTCTATTATTTCAAGAAATTGCATGCGCTCTTCCATGGATTCCGTTTCAGCTATGATCCTGGAAAAACCTTCTATGGCATTTAATGGAGTACGAATTTCATGGCTCATATTTGCAAGGAACAATGATTTCATTTTGCTGGCATTCTCAGCTTTAAGAATACTGTCTTTGCATTTTTTCAGTTCGTATTCGGCCTTTTCTTTTTCTGCCAATGCTTTTTGGAGTCTGTCTTCCAATATCGCAAGCTTTTGCAGAAAAAAATCCGGTTCATATTTCTCCATATCTTTATTCATCGTTTAGTAGAGACAAAGATACGACAAAAAATAGAATTAATGATGGTCATATATAATATATTTTTACCCTCTTCTCACTTTTTCCCATACTCCGGTGTTTTTGTGTGTGAACAGATACCGAATGCCATGGAATACATTGATATTCATGAACATAAAGTAATACGGAACATATAGTATTCTGTTTCTACGTCCTTGTGTATCTGACAGATATCCTCCGAAAGCTGCCGCATAAAACATTATCTGTAAGACCCAGATAATAGTGTATATAGTTCCGGCTTTTGAGAAGACCAATATCGTGTTAAGGGGTATCAATGAGAACAAGGCTATGGGCGTGATGCTCCATCTCAGGACTCTGTGGGAAATAAATTGGAATGCTACTATCGGATATTTAATGGGATTCATCAAGTTTTTCAGACGCCAGATGCTTTGTAAGCCGCCTGCCGCAATTCTTCTTTTTCTTTTAGACTCTTCTTCAATGTTTGCCGAACCATATTCAAACGCATAGGCGTATGGGGTGTATGCAATGCGGTATCCCTTTACTGTCATGCCCATGGAAAGGATAAAATCGTCAAGCAACGTATCCTCAGGTATCGGGTCAAATAATTCTTTTCTTATGGCGCATAACTCACCGGCGGCTCCCATTGCCGAGTATAATTCGTAATCCCATCGTTTCAAAGTGCTTTCATATTTCCAGTATAGGCCTTCTCCCTTTGCGGCGGTATGTTCGTTATTTCTTGCCATTACACGTTTCTCTCCTGCCACGCATCCTACTGACGGGTCATTGAATAGGCGTACAATTTCTTTTATCGCTCCGGGATTTATCATTGTGTTGGCATCGGTCATGATTATAATGCCTGTCTGTATCTTTGGTATGGCTCTGTTCATTGCGGCTGTTTTGCCGCGCCGTTCTGGATGGAATGTAATTTGAATGCTTGGATATGCTTTCAGGTATTCATTGGTTGAGTCTGTACTTCCATCTGTGGCCCACATGATATGCAGTTTGTCTTTTGGGTAATCCAATGCGCCAATGTTTTCCATTTTCATTTTTACGATATTCTGCTCGTTATATGCGCATATAAGCATTGTCACTTCCGGAAGGTCGGTTTCTGATTGTAGAATTTGCTTTTGTTTTTGGATTATTATTCTCTTTATTCTTATGATGACATAAAGTATAATCCCATATCCTATGTATGTATAGAAAGTCAGGAACAGAAAAATCCAGAAAGTGGTTTTTATGGTATTCATTTCGGTATTTTTTGTGTTACAGTGCAAAATAAATAAAAATATCTGTGAAATACAAAAAAACACGGAAATAACTAATTGTATTCCCGTGTTTTTATATTTACTACTGTATCTCTATTTCTTCTTTCATATCGATGAATTCTTTGTTTTTGTCATAGAATTCATATTGAAGGAAAGCCATCTTCTGTGATGGAACAACATTTATTCCCAGGCCATATTTAATTTGCCATTTTCTTTTCATGGAAACTAATCCTTGATTTATGTAGGCGGCTACATACGGATGTACATGAAGATACAGTTTCTTGATACCTATCTTATTGACTAAACGGTCAATTTTACTCTCCAATTGATCTGTAAACAGTATGCTTGATTTTATTTTGCCGCGTCCGAAACATGTCGGGCATGTCTCTTCCACGTTAACATCCATTGCCGGACGCACTCTTTGGCGGGTGATTTGCATCAGTCCGAACTTGCTTAGCGGCAGTATATTATGCCTTGCTCTGTCTTTTTGCATGTTTTTACACATGCGCTCATAGAGCATTTGTCTGTCTTCTGCAAGGTTCATGTCAATGAAATCGACAACAATTATACCTCCCATATCGCGTAAGCGTAGTTGGCGTGCCAGTTCATCGGCGGCACCGAGGTTTACTTCAAGCGCATTTGCCTCTTGTCCGTTTTCAGCTCTTGTCCTGTTGCCGCTGTTGACATCCACTACGTGTAAGGCTTCTGTATGTTCAATGATGAGATAAGCGCCACGCTTGTAATTTACGGTTCTTCCAAAAGCGGATTTAATTTGCTTTGTGACATTGAAATTGTCGAAAATGGGCACTTGCCCATTATATTGTTTTACAATGTCTACTTTGTCAGGGGCTATTAACCCGACATAATCTCTTATTTGGCTGAAAATCTCCGTGTCATTGACATAAATGCCATCATAAGTGGGATTGAATAAATCTCGCAATAGAGCGACGGCTCTCCCTGTTTCTTCAAATACAACTTGCGGGCGTACGGTGGTTTTCTGCACTTTTGTTATGGCATCTTCCCAACGTTTAAGCAAAATCTTTAATTCTGTATCCAGTTCCGCAACTCGTTTACCCTCGGCAGAGGTACGCACAATAACTCCAAAGTTCTTGGGTTTTATGCTTTGGATGAGTTGCTTGAGTCTTGCTCGTTCTTCGCCTTTTTTAATTTTTGAGGAAACAGAGACTTTATCATTAAATGGTATCAAGACAATATATCGTCCGGCAAAACTAAGTTCGCATGTTAGACGCGGTCCCTTTGTGGATATTGGTTCTTTGACAATCTGTACCATCACTTCCTGTCCTACTTTTAGGGCCGTTTGTACGCTTCCGTCCTTTTTAAGGTCAGGCAGTCTTGATGCCTTTGATATCGGATAAAGTCTTTTTCTGTCGCTTTGTACTTGTTTGAGATACTTTTCGTATGAGTTAAATTGAGAACCTAAATCAAGGTAATGCAAGAAAGCATCTCGCTCAAATCCCACGTCTACGAAACATGCGTTTAGCCCGGGCATCAGTTTTCTTACTTTTGCCACATAGATGTTGCCTACGGAGAAAGATGCGGAACGTGTCTCGTTCTGATATTCCACCAGGCTTTTGTCTTCAAGTAAAGCGATGGAGATCTCTTTGGGCTGTACATCAATAATTACTTCGCTTGTCATTTCTTCTTGTTTCTTGTAATTCTCGTCTGTTTCTTAAATAGAAAGGGTGTGCCAAAGTTCTGATGAACTTTATTGACACACTCCTCTCATTTCTTTTTTGAATAGACTTGCAATCAAGCTCTGCTTATTTGCTCTTGTGTCTGTTCTTTCTCAATCTCTTTTTACGCTTGTGAGTTGCCATCTTGTGGCCCTTTTTCTTTTTTCCGCTTGGCATAGCTTAAGATTTTAATTTGATTATTATTAAATGTTTGATTATTTCATTTTTTCAATGAAACTCTTTGCCGGCTTAAATCCGGGGTAATCATGAGCCTCAATGACTATGGTCGTATTCTTTGAAATGTTACGGGCTGTCTTTTGTGCACGGTGCTTAACAATAAAACTGCCAAAGCCTCTAAGGAATACATCTTCTTTTTTTTCTGTCAAGCTTTGTCGTATTTCTTCCATAAAGGCTTCAATTGTAGTTGCAACGTCTTTTTTAGCCAATCCGGTATCTGCTACAATCTTGTTTATGATATCTGCTTTAGTCATTTTAATTGTTTGTGAATATCTGAATTATTTATAATATTTTATCCCTTTTTCGTTAATTGGAGTGCAAATATACTGATTTTCAGCGGTAAAAGGAAATAAATTTGGATTTTTTTTATAAAAAGCTATCTTATTCTTTCGATATACATTAATATAATCAGTCTGCGGAACAATAAGTATGGCTTGAGATTTGTCATCTATGTAACACCATGATTAAGCCTTTTTGTATTTTAATCGGGGTTTTCGCATTACATTTATCCGCTCTTCGCATTTTATTTAGTATCGTCTTTATTTATGATTCTTAATTTATAAGATTAATGCCGTTTTATTATGAATGTTCCAAGTCTGTGAGTTATGCCTTTTTGACCTAACGACCTTAGAACGTACATTCCTTCCGAAAGATTTGAAATATCGGCGGTTTTATCGATATACGGTCTTGTTGCAACAATTCCTCCTTGAAGTGTTTCAATTATCAGATAATCAGCCGATAGAATGTTTGTTTTTTGTGGTACACTTAGTGTCTTGCCATCGTTTTTTAGTAAATAACTTCTGTTTTCTTTTGTTGTTTTTGGGGGAATGCTTATAGGCTGGCTTTCATTACCGTACCTGTCCATGGCTGTTACAGCATAATATCGTGGCCTTTTGTTTCTTTCGTGAGCTATGAATATTTCTTGTTTCAAGTATCGTGTAGCAATGATGTTTCTTGCATCATCGATGTCTACGGGATATGAAGGAGATGAATATATGTTATAAGATAGGTAAGTACCGTCTGACATGTCTTTGGCACCGCTCCAACAGATGAGATATCCTGTTTTTGTATTGGTAATGGTCATGGACGATGGTGCGGACGGTTTAACATTCCATTGCCATGTCATCGGTGGTATCAACGCTGGATTTTTATCGATTTCATCGGAAGTAAGATCATATATTCCTTTGATATTTTCCGTGAAGAAACGTGAGCGGAAGAATGCATGCCCCATTCCGTTTGCTCTTAATACATTCATCTTTCTTTTAAACAACTCAACATCCCAATCTTTTTCTTTATCAGACATGAAATAAATGCCTAATCCTGCGCAGATTATGCGCCCATTACTGTTCTCTTTCCAGTCAAGGGCAAACGGATAAAACTGGTTGCCTTTAAAGTATATCATCGGGAATAATTCGTCCATAAATCCGTCTTGTAACCAGCCTTGTGCATCTTGGCATACTGTGGTATAAGCATTCCAGCCGTGACTTCTATATCTTGTCAAATCATCAAATTTTCCTATTGGTGAGCAGCTTATTTTAACCCATGGTTTTCTTCCTTTCACCCTGTTATGTATCATTTTCACGATACCGGTTATATATTCTCTGCCTTGTCTGCGATTGATTTTCCTGTTCCATGTTTCAGGATATCTGATGTAATCCAGGTGTATCCCGTCTATGTCATAGTTTTCTGTAATCTCACCGCATATATCTGCTATGTATGAACCGGCTTGTGGGTGTTCGGGGTTTATGTATCCTTCATCACCTATTCTTTTTATCATGTTCGGATATTTATATCTCAATTTTGTGCACCCGGTGTTGTTCCATCTTCCTATGGGGATGGTGACAACCCATGCGTGTAGCTCCATTCCCCGTTTGTGGCATTCGTCTATGGCGAATGCCAATGGGTCATATCCAGGTGAAAGCCCGGGAATACCTGACATAGAACCGTCCCATGGTTCGTATGCCGATGGATAAATGACGGTTCCTCGTATACGTGTTTGCAGCAGAACGGTATTTATGTTTGCTTTTTTCAATTTGTCAAGAATGTCGCATAACTCCTTCTTTTGTATTTTCACTGAGTTTTCCGACCGTGCATAAGAGTGCGGCCAGTCAAGCCCTCCTATTGTTGTGAGCCATACTGCCCGCACCTCGTGTTTGGGTGACGGGATATGTGCATTGGCCGATAATTGAGATATAGAAAAAAAGAGTGATATTATAGCTATGTATTTATATATACGTTTTAAAACTTTCATGTTTAAAGTATTTTGGCGCAAAGTTATCATTATTTTTTTATATCTCAAATTAAATACTTACTTTTGCATGAAGATTTTAAAATAAAAACCGATAATATGATTTCTTTTATATTGAGCCTTGCGGCTTTGGTAATCGGGTACTTTTTTTATGGCCGTTTCGTAGAAAGGGTCTTTGGTCCGGACGACAGGATTACACCTGCGGTGGCAAAGGCTGACGGGGTAGATTATATTGTTCTTCCTAATTGGAAGATATTCATGATTCAGTTTCTCAATATAGCAGGTACAGGACCTATTTTCGGAGCTATAATGGGGGCTAAATTCGGGCCGTCTTGTTATCTTTGGATAGTGTTAGGATGTATTTTTGCCGGCGCCACGCATGATTATCTCAGTGGAATGTTGTCTATGCGTAACGGGGGAAGCGGTCTTCCTGTTTTGGTAGGCAAGTATCTCGGACAGGCAGCAAAGAAAATAATGCTTGTATTCACGGTATTGTTGTTGATAATGGTTGGAACGGTTTTTGTGTACAGTCCGGCAGTGATACTTGAGTCAATCGGAGGTTCTTCCATGATGTGGGTATTTGTAATATTTATTTATTATGTGGTAGCGACAATGTTGCCTATAGATAAGGTGATAGGCAAGATCTATCCGTTGTTTGCCATATCCCTGCTTTTCATGGCGTTGGCATTGATGGTAATTCTTCTCATCGAGATGCCACGTTTACCGGAATTTTGGGATGGTCTTGATAATATGGCTGTAAAAACCGATATATCGTGGACAGACAATATATTCCCTTGTCTGTTTATAACAGTGGCCTGTGGCGCAATTAGTGGTTTTCACGCTACACAAAGTCCCTTGATGGCTCGCTGTGTGAAGAGTGAGAAGATGGGGCGTCCGATCTTTTACGGTTCTATGATAACAGAGGGAATTGTAGCGTTGATATGGGCTACCGTGTCGATGTATTTCTTTTATGGAGAGCCGACCCCTGGCTATCATGTATTGGAGGCAGCGAGAGAAACGGGGTTCCATACATCGGCTCCAGCCGTGGTGAATATCATTTGTAATGATTGGTTGGGTGTTGTTGGTGGAGTGTTGGCTCTGCTTGGTGTTGTTGCCGCTCCGATTACGAGTGGTGACACGGCTTTCAGATCTGCTCGTTTGATTATTGCGGAAAATATCAGTATCGGACAAAAAAACATATTGCAACGTTTTTATATTTCTGTTCCGTTGTTTGTTGTTTCTATTATGTTTTTGTTGTGGCAGATTGGCAATCCGGACGGATTTAATATAATATGGCAATATTTCGGATGGGCCAATCAGGCATTGTCTGTATTTACTTTATGGACACTTACAGTATATCTTGTAAGGGAGAATAAGTGTTATATAATAGCATTGATACCGGCATTATTTATGACCACTGTATGTGCTACTTTCCTTTTCGCTTCAAGGCAAGCGTTTCATATGGATGCTCAGGTAGCTTATGCTTTGGGCACACTCGTTTTTGTGATAGCGACGGTGTGGTTTAGGATGTGGTACGGGAAATATAAAAAATCACAAAATTAAATAATAGAACAATGAAAAAGAAATTAGTTTTTATGCTTGTCGGATTGGTTGTGACAATGGCTGCCAATGCGCAATTTGAGCAAGGTAAGAAGTATATAGGCTCTTCTTTGTCTGGGCTAAACCTGAGTTATAACGGAACAGAAAAAAGTTCTTTGGGCTTACAAGCCAAAGCCGGTTATCTTTTCAGTGAAGATTTCATGATAACGGGACAGATCGGCTATGATAAGAAAAAAGACGTGCCGGCTGCTTATACTCTTGGCGCAGGCGCACGTTATTATATAGTTCAGAACGGATTGTATTTAGGAGCCTCTGTAAATTATATGCATTCAAACAATAATTATGATGATTTTATGCCGAGTTTGCAGGTGGGTTATGCTTTTTTCATCAGCCATACCGTAACAATTGAACCGGAAATATATTATAATCAGTCTTTCAAGAGTCACAGTGATTATAGTACTGTAGGTTTCCGAGTAGGATTTGGTATTTATTTATAATATAATATAATATAATAGAGATAGCTATGTTAAGTGTAAACGAATTGACAGACAGACTGATAGATCTTTCTTTTGCGGAAGATATAGGTGATGGGGATCATACAACGCTATGTTGCATACCGGATGAAGCTATGGGAAAATCGCATCTTCTGATAAAGGAGGACGGTATATTGGCAGGAGTGGAAGTAGCCCAAAAGGTCTTTGCACGTTTTGATTCGTCAATGAATGTGGAAGTGCTTATAAATGATGGTGTTAAGGTGAGTAAAGGTGACGTGGCGATGGTTGTCACGGGAAAAGTACGTTCTTTGTTGCAAACAGAAAGGCTCATGTTGAATATAATGCAACGTATGAGCGGTATTGCAACCATGACTAATAAATATGTGGAGCGTATCGCAGGAACGAAAACGCGAATATTGGACACAAGAAAAACAACACCCGGAATGCGAATGCTTGAAAAGCAGGCTGTAAAGATAGGTGGAGGGTGCAATCATCGTATCGGACTTTTCGATATGATATTGCTGAAAGACAATCATATAGACTTTGCAGGAGGTATATCCAATGCAATAAACAGATGTCATGATTATCTCAAAACCAATGGACTTGACTTGAAAATAGAAATAGAGGTTCGTGATTTTGATGAGTTGCGTCAGGTGCTTGACTGTGGTGGAGTGAATAGAATAATGCTTGATAATTTCTCTGTGGATGATACCAGGAAAGCTGTAGAGCTTGTGAATGGTGTATACGAAGTTGAGTCGAGCGGTGGAATAACATTCGACACTATTCGTGATTATGCAGAGTGTGGGGTCGATTTTATTTCTGTTGGCGCTTTGACACACTCGGTAAAAGGACTTGATATGAGTTTTAAGGCATGTTGAGTTTTATTGCCGGATTGTTTTTGGCAATATCAATCAATTACACCCCGCCGGTAGACTATGAAATGTCTTTGGCGGGGAATTTTGGTGAGCCTCGCCCCAATCATTTCCATAACGGTATTGATGTGAAAACAGGTGGGGTAGAGGGTAAACCTATCTATTCTATCGGTGAAGGATATGTGAGCAGAATTACAGTCGGAATGTTTGGCTTCGGTAATGCTGTCTATGTGGCTCATCCGGATGGAAAGACCAGCGTGTATTGTCATTTGAAATCTTTTTCACCACGCATAAAATCGCTATTGAGGAAATGGCAGTATGAAAATCAATCATATATTGCAGACGTAAGATTGTCTCCATTGGATTGTCCATTGTCTGAAGGACAATTTATCGCTGTTAGTGGAAATACGGGTGCTAGTCAAGCTCCACACTTGCATCTTGAATTGCGAGACACAAAAACTGGTAGATTATTAGATCCTCTTAGTGTGTTAAGTTCATATATTAAAGATGAGACCCCACCAATGGCTCACGGATTTCTGGTGTATCCGATGAAGGATTTGGGATTGTTTAATAAAAATCGTACCTGTCAGGCATTTCGATTTATCTCACATAACATGGAGGAGCATTTCATAGGTTGGGGTAAAATTGGATTTGGTTTATGGGCAAATGATTATTCAGAGGCCACGTATAATAGATATGGAGTGTATGAAACAATACTATTGGTTGATGGAAAGGAAGTTTTTCATGCATGTGTTACGGACTTCCCCTCGCAAAGCACAAGGATGGTGAATGTTTGGGGAGATTACGGTCATTATTATCAAAGCGGAGTATGGTATATGAAATCATTTACGACACCAAGCAACAGGCTTGACATGTTGAAAGCGGATGATAGTTTGGGGATAGTAGACATAAATGAAGAGCGTGATTATCATTTGGAATATATTTTACGGGATATATTTGGAAATACGTCAAATTACAAATTTGTGGTGAGTGGAATTGCACAAAATATTTCGAAAGAGGATGACGATGGGGATTTTACGTTAATGCTGAAGTGGGATAAAACAAATTGTTATTCATTGCCGGGCATGCAGCTTGTAATTCCTTACGGTACTTTGGCGGACGATATTCATTTGAGACCAGAGGTAAGGCAAAAGGAAGGCAAGAGTTCTCCAATGTATTCTTTTAGTAATACTTCATATCCGTTATTACAATGGGCTGAACTGAGTATTGCTGTTAAAGGAAAGGTAAAGGATCCGAGCAAACTTTTTATCGTCGGGCATGATGATAAATATCGGTATTATGGAGGCGAGTATAGAAACGGTTGGGTGACAGGACAAATAAGGGATCTAGGACTTTTATATGAGTTGGATTATGACGATGAAGCTCCGGAAATAACTCCGGTAAGACAGGAACAATGGAGCAAATTGGCTGTTGTAGAATTGGAAGTAGATGATAACAAAAGCGGGATCAAGACTTATAAGGGATATGTCGATGGTCGGTTTGTACTTTTCGAGAAAGTTGAAAAGTGCTCAATGGTAGTCTGTGATTTAAGTGATACACCAATAGAGAAGACTGGAAATGTTCATCACTTGAAATTCTTCGCAACAGATCATCGTGAAAATACAAGGGTGTTTAATACTAAAATTGTGTATTAAGCCTAATTTACGAATATTTGTAGAAAGAATAAATGAAATAGAAAAAGAGTTTAATATAAATAATGATGAGAAAGAAAGCGTTAATAGTATTTGCGCTTATGGTGTATGGAAGTGCCATGGCGTGTACCAATCTTATCGTTGGTAAGAAAGCAAGTGCGGATGGCTCCGTGATGTGTACGTATAGTGCTGATGATTATGGAATGTATCAGACATTATGTCATTATCCGGCTGCCAAGCATGAGAAAGGAGCAATGCGTAAAATTTTTGACTGGGATACTAACAAGTATCACGGAGAAATACCAGAAGCGCCTGAGACTTACAATGTTATTGGAAATATAAATGAATATCAGGTTACGATAGGAGAGACAACATTCGGAGGGCGCGAAGAAATGGTGGATTCAACCGGTATTCTTGATTACGGTTCATTGATTTATATTGCATTACAACGTTCTCGTACTGCTCGTGAAGCTATTAGGACTATGACAACTTTGGCAGAGACATACGGATACAATAGCGAGGGGGAGACGTTTACTGTTTGTGACCCTAATGAAGCGTGGATAATGGAGATGATGGGATGCGGAGCCGGTAGTAAATCCGTAGTATGGGTAGCTTTGCGTATACCGGATGATGCAATCTGTGCGCATGCAAATCAAAGCAGAATACGTACATTTAACCAGAAAGACAAGCAGAATGTAATGTATTCAAAGAATGTTATAAAGTTTGCTCGCAGTAAGGGATGGTTTGATGGAAAGGATGCTGATTTCAGCTTCTGTGAGGCTTATGCTTATCCGGATTTTGGCGGACGTCGCTATTGTGAAGCTCGTGTTTGGAGTTTTTTCAATCATTATAGTACCGAAATGGCTCAGTATATACCATACGCCGAAGGTAAGGTTAAAGATGCGAAACCAATGCCTTTATGGATTACGCCTAATAAAAAGATAAGTGTTCATGATTTGGAAAACTGTATGCGTGACCATTATGAGGGGACACCGTTCGCTCTTGACAGTGATATAGGTGGCGGAATATGGCAGATGCCTTACCGCCCTACACCATTGGCGTTTGAAGTTGATGGCAAGACATATTTCAACGAACGTCCCACGTCGACCCAACAGTCTGGTTTCGTTTATGTAAGTCAGATGCGTTCATGGCTTCCTCGTGAGATAGGTGGAATATTGTGGTTTGGCAATGATGACGGGAATATGGTACCATTCACTCCTGTTTATTGTTGTGCAGTACGTGTTCCGGAATGTTATAATGCTCCTGGTGCTGATGCCTTAACATTTAAAATGAATAGTGCTTATTGGGTTTGCAATTGGGTTAGTAATATGGTATATCCCAGATATAGCCAGATGTTTCATAGTCTTGAAGCTGTTCGTG
This sequence comes from Prevotella sp. PTAC, assembly GCF_013166535.1. Lineage (NCBI taxonomy): Bacteria > Pseudomonadati > Bacteroidota > Bacteroidia > Bacteroidales > Prevotellaceae > Prevotella > Prevotella sp. PTAC. Next base: position 165,266 of record NZ_JABKKK010000007.1, on the reverse strand, counting down.
ATTCTCTTGATGCATCTTATTTTGACTTGCAGATGGAGGTTGAGAAACAGGCAATGGAGTTATATGCTAAAGAGCCGGCACAGGCTGTGGAATATTTGACAAATTATACAGCTGAAAAAGCTGGTCAAATGCTTTCTCGTTGGCAGCAACTCGCTTTCTATCTTATTGTAAAATACAATGATATGATAGTTAAACCAGAGAAAGACGGTAAATTTACAAGAACAAAATATGGTCTTGGTTCAAAGGTTGAACGTCCCGGATATCCTGCAAACTATGCTCGTGAACTTATCAAGCAAACAGGTAAGAAATACTTATGTCCTGATGAGTAAATAAATTTATAAGGCCGATTAACAATTGATCAGGCTCAAATTCTGTATCAATAAATTTATTGATACAGAATTTGAGCCTGATTTTTAGATGCAAGGCAAATATGGGTTACTCATTATCACATATCAAACGACGATAATGAAAGTGTTTGAACAAAAAATCTAAATACTATCTGTATCTTTGGTTTGGGCTTCCCGTAGTATTATACTTGTAGCTCCAATCGTGAAAAGAGAGCCGTCGCTGATAACCCTACGTTCTTTATCGCCTAAAATTTCATTATCAACGAATGTTCCGGTATAGCTAGGACCGTCACGTAAAATATATCTCAATTTACCTTTTTTGTCGCGACAGACATTTATTATACAATGTGTTATATCTATACTTGGATCGTTGGTCTCGATAGGAGTATTTGTTTTGCTACCTTTCATATAGCGTCCTATGACATTATCTCCATATTGTAATGGGATGACTTGCTTATAATGGAAGACGTTTTCTATCACAACAATAGAACCAAAGCCGTTTTCATTTGCATTCTCATCGGGATTTTCTTCCTTTTGAGTTGCTCGCAATTTAGATACTCCAATTCTTATTCTAAACTGTTTTCCACATTCAGGACATTCAAACAACAGTGATTGGCCTGATTCGTATTTTGTTTCATCAAATGTGATATAGTTATCACATTTCGGGCATCTTACTCTTTTCATTTCTTTTTATATACCCAAGCTTGTTCAAAATATTCATTATTATGTGCAGAACGCAATGCGGAATACGCTTCGGACTCATTATTGTAATGGCCATATACGACCCTTACGATATTGTTGTTGATGTATATATGTGCGTCTTTATACCCGTTTTTATGTAATTCCTGAATATACATATTAGCATTTCTTTCTGTCGTTCTACTCGCCAAAACAATGCAGTATGCTCCAGTATCTTGATCTTTTGTGGATATATTGTGATTTGCATCCGGTTTAATGCCTGTGATAGTATCTTTTTGTGAAACAGCTGCCTTAATCTCTTTTGGAGTTATTTTGTGCATTTTTTCACTACCGGATGTCGGATTGATATTGGATATTATTCCATTATTGATATTTCCGGTGATATAGCTGTTGTTACTGTTTGAGATAGGAGTCGTGATGAATAAGAATGCAATGAGTGACGCGGCTACAGCAACAGCGTTTCTAATCCATGCGACCTTGATTCTTATTGTTTTATCGTCTGAAAGGTTGTCATCCTCAATTTCGGTATTCTCGGATATAATGACCTCCTTGTCAATATCGGCTATGGATGAAGTCATTTCATCTTTTGATATTTTTTTTATTTCAACAGAATCCAAACCGTATAAATCCGGCGATAGTATTCCGCATTCACATGGCTCGAAATTATACTTGTTTTCTTCGTTGATGTATAATATCCCAATATCGTTCAGCTCGTATTTACCGTCGTTCCGAAGATGTTGTTTCAACTCATGTACTTCTTCTTCTATCCTTCGTATTGCCTCCGGATAACTTATATCGTATGCCTCAATATATGACTGGGCAAGTAAAGAATCATTTAATTTAAGTTGTGGATTGAATCCTATTGTGCGCAATGGCGGCAGGTATAAATGTTCGTTGTCGTCATAACGCGCCTCTGAGTGATGTGCCATAAAGCCTCCTAATCCGGGGACTATTACACAGTCATTACCAAGTAAAAGAATCTCAATATGTCTTTCCAATTCAATCATGGCTGCAAAATTAAGTCTTTTCGCGGATATTTGCAAATAAAAGCAAGTTAATGTAGAATTAAATTGGCAAAACAATATCTAAACGGAATTTATTTATTACATTTGCACAACGGAAATATAAATCTTTATTATCTTATGGAATACAAAAAAACAAGTATAGAAGGTGTTTATATTATAGAGCCGAAAGTCTTTAATGACGCACGTGGATATTTTTTCGAGGCTTGGAAAAAAGCTGACTTTGAAAGCAATATAGGTCATGTCGATTTCATACAAGACAATGAGTCAAAATCAAGTTATGGTGTATTGCGCGGTCTGCATTATCAAAAAGGAGAATTTTCTCAGGCCAAATTGGTCCGTGTCATAAAAGGGAAAGTACTTGACGTTGCGGTCGACCTGCGTAAAAGCAGTCCTACTTTCGGGCAACATGTGATGGTTGAACTTAGTGAAGAGAACAAGCGACAGTTTTTTATACCGCGTGGTTTTGCTCATGGGTTTCTTGTAATGAGCGATGAAGCGGTGTTTACCTATAAGGTGGACAATGTTTATTCGCCACAGAGCGAGGCGAGTATATTGTATAATGATCCTGCGCTTGGAATTAAGTGGCCGATTGAGGAAAATAATGTTGTGATGAGCGACAAGGATCTCAAAGCGCAATTGCTTAAAGATGCGGTTTTGTTTGATTGAGTATTAATATCTGAAAAATGAATATAGCTATAATAGGTACCGGCTATGTTGGTCTTGTATCCGGAACGTGTTTTGCTGATACAGGGGCGAATGTCACATGTGTAGATGTCGATTTAAATAAAATCGAGCGTCTTAAAAGAGGCGAAATACCTATTTATGAGCCGGGGCTGGATGAGTTGGTTGTGAAAAACGTAAAGGCCGGGAGATTGAGGTTTACGACCGATTTAGCTTCTGTACTGAATGATCAGGAGATTGTTTTCTCGGCTGTTGGCACCCCACCGGATGAAGACGGTAGTGCAGATCTCAAATATGTGTTGGAGGTAGCGAGCACCATTGGCAAGAATTTGACTAAATATCTCGTGGTGGTAACCAAGAGTACGGTTCCTGTCGGAACTGCGGCCAAAGTGCGTGCGACAATCCAGGATGAGCTGGATAAGCGTGGGGTAGACGTGAAATTTGATGTGGCAAGTAACCCTGAGTTTTTAAAGGAAGGTAATGCCGTAAGTGATTTCATGTCTCCCGATCGTGTTGTTGTTGGAGTCGAGAGTGAACAGGCAAAGAAAGTCCTGACTAAATTATATAAACCATTCCTTATAAACAACTTCCGTGTCATATTTATGGATATTCCTTCGGCCGAAATGACTAAATATGCCGCAAACTCGATGTTGGCTACCCGCATCTCCTTTATGAACGATATTGCTAATTTGTGTGAGTTGGTCGGTGCGGATGTCAATATGGTAAGAGCGGGAATAGGGGCTGATACACGTATAGGCAGGAAGTTCTTGTATGCCGGATGCGGCTATGGCGGTTCTTGTTTTCCAAAAGATGTCAAGGCTTTGATAAAGACAGCTGACAAGAAAGGATATTCTATGGAAGTCCTTAAAGCCGTTGAACGAGTCAATGAAAAGCAGAAAGCAGTGTTGTTTGACAAATTGAAAAATGTATATAAGGAAGTCGGCTTACAAGGTAAGACGATTGCTTTGTGGGGTTTGTCTTTCAAGCCGGAAACGGATGACATGCGGGAAAGTACAGCTCTTGTCATGATAGAACATTTGCTTTCAGCCGGTTGCACAGTCCGGGTCTATGACCCGGTAGCCATGGATGAGTGCAAACGGCGCATCGGTGATAAGGTTACTTATTGTCGTGACAAATATGATGCGGTGCTTGATGCAGATGCTTTGCTTCTGCTTACTGAATGGAAAGAATTTCGTTTGCCTACATGGATGGTCATAAAGAAAGCCATGAAATATCCTCTGGTGATAGACGGGCGTAATATATTTGATAGCGAGGAGCTTAAAGAGAACGGTTTCGAGTATCATTGTATTGGCAAATGATATATACAGATAATACTTATAGAATGAACAAGTGGCTTTTTCTTTTATTCCTCATTGTTGTTTTTGTTTGCGGGTGTGGACAAAATGAAAAACAATCACAGGTTGGTTTTATAACGGAAGACAAAGAAGCCAAAGCAAATTTACAAGGAATTTGGGTCGACTTCGAAACCGAAGCCCCTGTTTTTAAGATAGAAAAGGATACTATCTTTTATCCTGATACCACAAGTCAGCCGACATTTTTCCGTGTCAGTGCGGATACATTATGTATCGGTCGTGACATAACCAAATATCCGATTTTGAAATTGACAAAGAACTTGTTTTTGTTGAAAAATCATAATGGTGATGTTCTGAAACTGGTGAAAAGCATGGAACCGGATAAAGAAAAAGCCTTTAAAATAGAAAAGCCTCAATTGCCAATCGTTACACACGATTTGAAGAAAGATACGGTTGTGGTGTATAACAGCGTACGCTATCATTGTTATATAGCCGTAAATCCTACAACGTATAAGGTGATAAAGTATTCCTACAATGACGATGGGGTGAAGGTGGAGAGCGTTTATTATGATAATATCATTCACATCAGTGTCTTTAATGGTACTAAAAAGTTATATTCTCGTGATTTCAACAAGCGAATGTATTCAAGGTTCGTTCCTGACGGTTTCCTCTCACAGGCAATATTGAGCAATATAGAGTTTGATTCGGTAGACTCGAAAGGATTTCACTTTAATACCATTATCTGTGTGCCTGATGGTGCCAGTTGTTATTTGCTTGATACAAGAATATCCTTTGATGGTAAAATGTCGATGGAGTTGATAGAGTATTAGTTTTTATTCTTTTGCTTTTTCAGCCAGTCGTCGATTAACATTCGGGCGATAGACAGTTTTTCCGGTATGGTGGGGAGGTTTGCCGCATCAAACCATGAACCAGACGTAAGTTCGGATTGTTGCAGGCTTATTTCTCCCTCTTGATAGTCTGCCGTGAAACCAATCATCAGTCCGCAAGGGTATGGCCAAGGTTGACTTCCGAAGTATTTGATATTTTTAATTTTTAGTCCGGTTTCTTCGAGAACCTCGCGCGATACGGCTTGTTCAAGTGTCTCACCCGTCTCAACAAAGCCTGCCACCAACCCATAGAAATTACCACGGAAATTCTTTGCGTGTACAAGCAATATATCGTTGCCTTTACTAATCAAAACGATGACAGCGGTGGCCAACTGGGGCCAGACTTCTTTCCCGCACTTACCGCATTTCTTGCTGATGTCTGTGCTTTTTTGCATAAGTCCGCCACATGCGCCGCAAAATTTAGAGTTGTGATCCCAATACAATAATTCTTTGCATTTTCCGGCTTTCAGGTATTGACTGTATGGCAGTTTGTAGTAACTCTCTCTCAGTCCGCATAGTTCAAGTCCAGAGTTGTCAGCAATGGGAATGTCTACGCTGTACGTCAATACTTCCTCTCCGTCAGCTGCTGTGACGGTCATAATGTCCGCTCTATTCGTAATTGTTGTTGGTGGAACTTCAGAGTATGGTATGTTGAAAGAACCGTCTTCATGCTTTTCCAGCAGGATATAGTCTTTGTGGAATACAAAGTAATGCTTCTTCATGATAGTACTTATTTCCCGAAAATAATTTGTCTGTCTCTTTTTATTGCCTGTATAGTCCATTTTTCAGGCACAAATTTCCAGTTTCTGTTAGCTGTCGGCGTTACAATGCCGGTATCCTCTATTTCTTTCATTATATAATATCTCTGGTCTTTTTCACTCTGATATACCGTTCTTCCTGCCAATGAGTCTTTGGGTATTCCGGCACCCTTTGTCAGTAGCTCTCCGCCTCCGCTTCCTCTGTAACTGTTCATCACGACCTTATACCATGCGTTTTTGTCGAATGGCTTTCCGTTGCTCATCCTAATAATGTTTATCCTATTTCCTTCGGGGCGTGTCACATCAACCTCATAGTCTATGCCGGCAGCACTGTCAAAGTTGAAAGTGAAGTTCTTGAATCCTCTTCGTTGCATGTCGTCTTGATTTGCATCATCAAGCAGCATTATATGGTCATCAGGAGTTTTCATCGTATTTGCCCATAACCCATAACTCATTTCAAGATATTTACGTATCTCCTCGCCGGTCATGTTCAGTACGTATACTTGGTTTTCAAACCGGCAGATTTTGAACATATCGCTTACAAACACAGGCCCCTCAGGTATCTGAATGTCAAAAGACAGTGGGGCACAGAACGATATATCGGCACCGGTCTGTTTTAACTGTATGTTGTGTACCAAATCCGTGAAGGGAGCATTGCCGAAGAAACAGTCTCTCATACTTATTGTTGAAGTTATATCTGCTATCTTGCGATTTACATAACTGTTTATTTTGCTGATACTTTCTTCAAATCTGTAAATGAAATCTTCGTCTATACCCTCGTTGCGTATATCTTGTATTTTGCCGGTTATTTTTTTGCTTATGATTTCGCTTCCGCACATCTCTATTTCCAATTCAGCGTCAGCCACCATCATGGCGTTGCACGACGGATCGAGACACAATACTTTTTCACCGTAATTGTTTGTTATAGTCTCGTTCTTTTCTGTATGGTCGTGTCCGAAAAATATGATGTCAAAACCGGGAATTGTTCTTGCTACTTCGCTTGTCTCGTCTTCCATATAGTCGGCCGTTTTTATTCCGCCATCCCATCCGCTGTGGAAGAGCCCCACTATTACATCGGGGTTTTCATTTTTTTTCAGGTAGTCAATCCAGAATGCGGCAGATTTCTTTATACTCTCAAATGTCATTCCGCTCCATAGGTCGGGACTTAGCCAATTAGGTATTGCGGGGGTAAGCATGCCCAATATGGCAATCTTTATGCCTTCCTTGTTTATTATAGTATATGGCTGTACATACGGCTTGCCGGTTTCGATGTTGATAATATTGGCTGCAATTACAGGGCATTTAGTCTCATTTATCCATTTGTCGTACACGTTATGTCCGGTTTCCACATCATGATTTCCGAATGCCTGAGCGTCATATTTCATGTAGTTTACCACCTCGGCGGCTATGTTCGGTTCTTTGTCGGCAATGTAATTTGAGTAATAACACACAGGCTGTCCTTGCAAAATATCTCCATTGTCAAGCAATATGACATTGTCTCCATAGCTCTTACGCAACTTATTCACATATGTGCTTACTCTTGCGAGACTGCCGATTTTGGGCTTTCTCTCAATGAAATCGTAAGGGAAAAAGCATCCGTGTACATCACTTGTCTCTATTATTCTGATATTTATTTTTTTGTTGCCAGCCATTGCGTGTGTAGCTAAAAAAAGTGTCATTATAGCGAATATCGTTCTTTTTATCATTTATATCTGGTATTGTTTTGCATGCAAAAGTACGAAAAATATTATATAAATAATTGGTGAGTGGCGCGTTTTTGAGTTTTATGATGTTGGTAAATGAGCTTCTATGAACATTCTCTTTAAGAAGTTGTTTCAATATTTCTTTGAACTGATTCGTATTATACAGCGTATGTATGATGATATTCTATGATTTGTATGTAAATATGTAAAAATAGTATCATAAAAAAGTACCTTTTATTTTTTGTGAAATAGAAAAATAATAGTCTGTTAAATGCCTCTTTGCTATCTGTTTTTATATGGTTATTTGAATAAATATTCTTTTTCGTTTGCATTAAGCCGCTTGTTAGGACGCATTGGGCATCTTATTGCAAGATGACGGGATGCTCGTTAGCTCGCAATGGGATACTAAATGCAACGTAACAAGTACCTCATTGCGGAATTGTATTACTGAAAACTCAAAATGTTTTTGCACAAAATAGATTTATTATGATTTATGTTGGTGATTTATTGGTTGTTACATTTGCACATGAAATACTTGAATTTTTTCGACCAGAAGTTTTTTATTTTTAAATACTCGAATTGTGGAAGCTGTTTTGTATGATATTTTCATTGTTTGCTTTCAATGGTTTTTATAGACTCTGTAACCATGTTATTTGTTATTTACAATATTATGATGTAAGTCATTCGCAACGTTTCTTTAATTCAAAAAATGCAGAATCTTATTTTTGGCATAAAAAATGAAAATGATAAATCAGAAATAGTCAAAGTGCATGTAAATCCGATATAACATGCCATACCTTTATCTTATTTATTAAAAATATTTATTTATTTTGTTCGCTTAAAAAAAAGCACTATCTTTGCGGCTTATATAACAATGTATAATAAATAACAATATAAGTATGGCTAAAAAATTCACCGAGTATAACGGATTGAATCTTACTCAGGTTAATAATGAAGTGTTGAAGGCATGGAACGATAATGATGTTTTTCATAAGTCTATAGACGAACGTGAAGGATGTCCGCAGTTCGTGTTTTTCGAAGGGCCTCCCTCTGCTAACGGACATCCTGGTATTCACCATGTCCTGGCACGTTCAATTAAAGATACTTTCAACAGATATAAGACCATGAAAGGTTATCAGGTACACCGCAAGGCCGGGTGGGATACTCATGGATTGCCGGTGGAACTTGGGGTAGAGAAAGAATTGGGTATAACAAAAGCCGATATAGACAACAAGGAGTCGGCCAAGTACATCTCGGTAGAAGATTATAATAAAAAGTGCCGTGAGAATGTAATGAAATTTACAGCCGAATGGCGTAAGCTGACAGAGGAAATGGGCTATTTCGTAGACCTGGACAATCCTTATATCACTTATGACAATAAATACATCGAGACACTGTGGTGGCTTTTGAAACAGCTTTACCAGAAGGGTTTGCTCTATAAAGGATATACTATCCAGCCTTATTCTCCCGCTGCCGGAACCGGACTCAGTTCGCACGAGTTGAACCAGCCAGGATGTTATCGTGACGTGAAAGATACCACGGTCACGGCTTTATTCAAGATAACAAAACCCAAGGCCGAATGGACAGGGTGGGGAACTCCATATTTCGCCGCATGGACCACCACACCATGGACTCTTCCATCAAATACAGCCCTATGTGTGGGCCCGAAGATCAACTATGTGGCAGTACAGACATACAATCCATATAATGATGAGCCTGTGACGATTGTAATGGCTGAGGCAAGAGTGTCGGCATATTTCAAGCCGGAAGGCAAAGATGTGCCGATGGAAGATTATAAGCATGGTGACAAAGTAATTCCATACAGAATAGTTGGGTCATATATTGGCTCGGAACTCGTAGGAATAGGCTACAATCAGTTGATGCCTTGGGTTAAGCCGTGTCAAAAGACAGGGGCGAATGCTCCCGCTTACGTGAATACTTATGCCGAGCAGCACCCAGAAAAGATTTTCACCTGTGAAAACGGCAAGGATATTTTCGTTGAAATGGGCGAAAAAGCGTTCCGTGTAATTCCGGGAGACTATGTGACGACAGAAGACGGTACGGGTATCGTACATATAGCCCCAACATTTGGAGCGGATGACGCCAAGGTGGCTAACGATGCTGAAATACCAGCGTTGTTCCTTATTAATAAGAAAGGCGAGACACGTCCGATGGTTGATCTTGAAGGAAAATACTATATTACGGAAGAACTTGACAACAATTTTGTAAGTGTATGTGTTGACGGAGTAGCATACGGACATCATGCCGGTGACTATGTTAAAAACGCATATAAGGCTGAATTTACAGTAAATGGGAAATACGATGAGAAAGCGGCGAATAAGGCGGAAGACCTCAATATTGTAATATGTATGGAGATGAAGCAGGCCGGAACGGCTTTCAGGATAGAGAAGCAAACGCACAACTATCCTCATTGCTGGCGTACGGACAAGCCTGTTCTTTATTATCCGCTCGACAGTTGGTTCATCCGTTCTACGGCAAAGAAAGAGCGTATGGCCGAGTTGAACAAGACCATAAACTGGCAACCGGAGTCTACGGGAACGGGACGTTTCGGCAACTGGCTGGAAAATCTTAACGACTGGAACCTTTCACGTTCAAGATTTTGGGGTACGCCACTTCCCATTTGGCGCGACGAGGATGGTGGAGAGAAGTGTATCGGCAGTTTGCGGGAATTGTCCGATGAAATAGATAAATCCGTAGCAGTCGGATTTATGAAGTCCAATCCTCTTAAAGAGAATGGTTTTATACCCGGAGATTACTCGGCCGGGAACTACGACAAGATAGACCTTCATCGTCCTTATGTAGATAACATTGTTTTGGTGAGCGAGAGCGGAAAGCCGATGAAGCGTGAGACCGACCTCATTGATGTTTGGTTTGACTCCGGTGCAATGCCATATGCGCAGATACATTATCCATTCGAGAATAAAGAACTGATAGACAAACGATTGGCGTTCCCCGCTGATTTTATTAATGAAGGCGTGGATCAGACTCGTGGTTGGTTCTTCACATTGCATGCGATAGCAACTATGGTGTTTGACAGTGTGGCGTTCAAGAATGTGATATCGACAGGTCTCGTGCTCGATGCCAAAGGCAATAAGATGAGCAAGCATGTCGGCAATGTTACAGATCCGTTTGAAATGATGGATAAGTATGGGGCAGATCCGGTACGTTTTTACATGATGACAAACTCTGAGCCTTGGGATAACTTGAAGTTTGATCCGGAGGGAGTAGATGAAGTACGTCGTAAATTCTTCGGCACATTATATAATACATATTCTTTCTTCAGCCTATATGCAAATGTTGACGGATTTGACTATTCCCAACCGGAAGTACCGGTAAACGAGCGTCCGGAGATTGACCGCTGGATTCTTTCGGTGCTTCATTCTCTGATAAAGGGTGTGGACCATGAATTGGGTGGTTATGACCCGACACGTGCAGGTCGACTGATAGAATCGTTTGTGAATGACGATTTGTCCAATTGGTATGTACGCTTGAACCGTAAACGCTTTTGGGGCAAGGAGATGAGTGCCGACAAATTGTCTGCTTATCAGACTTTGTACGTTTGTCTTGAAACTGTAGCCAAATTATTGGCTCCGTTCTCTCCTTTCTATGCTGATCGCTTGTATCTTGACTTGACCAAGGCGACAGGACGCGATAATGTTTGTTCTGTGCATTTGGCCGCGTTCCCAGAAGCTGACGATAATCTGATAGACGAAAGTCTTGAAGAGCGGATGGGTATTGCTCAAAAGATAACCTCTATGGTGCTTGCACTTCGCCGCAAGGTTAATATAAAGGTGCGTCAACCGTTACAGATGATAATGGTACCTGCAATAGACGACCGACAAAAAGCTTGCGTTGATGCCGTTAAAGAACTGATAATGAATGAGGTAAATGTAAAAGAATTGAAATTTGCCGAAGGCTCTGGCATTCTGGTTAAGAAAGTGAAGTGCAACTTCAGGACAATGGGCAAGAAGTTCGGAAAGTTGATGAAGGGCGTGGCTGCATGTATGGACGCTCTCACTCAGGAAGAGATCGGCATATTGGAGAATAATGGGCTTATCGGTGTGATTGTGGAAGGACAGGATGTGACAGTGGAACTCTCCGATGTGGAAATAATCAGCGAGGATATTCCTGGATGGTTGGTAAGCAATGAGGGAAATCTTACGGTTGCTCTTGAAGTAAAACTGACAGATGAGTTGCTCAATGAAGGCGTTGCCCGCGAATTGATAAACCGTATACAGAATGTACGTAAGGAATCTGGTTTGGAAATCACTGACCGTATCAGGATTTCTGTTTCACCTCGTGATGGTATCTGTCAGGCTGTCAATGAGTACTGCGAATACATAAAGACACAGGTTTTGGCCGATTCCATCGATGTGGTTGATAATGACGGACAGGAGTTTGAGTTTGACACGATAAAGGTGAATATAAAGATAGAGAAAGTTTAAACAGAAATAGTATTAATCTAAAAACCTTTTTATTATGACAGAAAAAACACATTATAGTGATGAGGAACTTGAAGAGTTCCGCAATATCATAAATGAGAAATTGGCATTGGCCAAGCGTGATTATGAGCAGATGATGAAAGTGCTTATGAATCAGGATGGTAATGATGTTGATGATACGTCGCCGACATATAAGATCCTTGAAGAGGGAAGTGCTGCTCAAAGCAAAGAGGAGATCATCCAGCTTGCAAGTCGACAACAGAAGTTTATAGCCGGATTAGAGGCGGCATTGATGCGTATAAAGAATAAGACTTATGGTATAGATAGAATAACCGGTAAGTTAATTCCGAAAGAGCGCCTACGTGCGGTGCCTCATGCGACATTAAGCGTGGAGTCGAAACAGAACAGAAAGAAATGAGTATAAAAGACGTATTTACAAGAGGAAGAATGGCTATGCTTATCGTTATAGCCATTCTTTTGATAGATCAGATAATAAAGATTTGGGTAAAGACCAACATGACTCTTCATGAGGTGATTTCAGTTACTTCATGGTTTAAGATTTGTTTTATAGAGAATAACGGCATGGCATATGGCATGGAAATCGGAAGTAAATTACTATTATCCTTATTTCGTATTGTCGCTATAAGTGTTGGTGTTTATTATTTATATCTTCAAACGATAAGAAGAGCTAAGTTCGGTTATATAGCTTGTTTGGCATTGGTCATCGCCGGTGCCGTCGGTAATGTGATTGATTGTATGTTTTATGGTCTGATATTTAATGCGTCGTCTGAGTACTATACATCTTTTGTCGTTCCTTTCGGTACAGGTTACGCGCCTTTTCTAATGGGAAAGGTCGTTGATATGTTTTACTTCCCGTTGATTGTCACCACATGGCCCGAGTGGATTCCGGTATATGGAGGAAGTGAGTTTATATTTTTCAGCCCGATATTTAATTTCGCAGATGCAAGTATAAGTGTCGGAGTTGTGTTGTTGCTTCTTTTCTATCGCAAAGAATTGAGTGAAATAACATTAAGAAAATAAATATATTTAGTTTGTTGGGTGCAGATGAGGTGTGAAGTCAGTACAATTACTAATATATTAAAGGCAATAGTGTTTTCGTTATTGTTGGTGGCTTGTAAACCGACAGTACCTGGCGAGTTTATTCAGCCTGACGATATGGAAGATATATTATATGATTATTATATATCCCAAGCAGTGGGTGGACGTGCGTCTGAGTCAAACTCGGTGTCATTCAACAAAAGTCTTTATTACTATGCGGTATTGAAGAAACATGGGGTGACAGAAGCACAATTTGATTCATCCATGGTGTATTATTATACACATTCGGAGCGACTTTATAAAATATATAAGAGCGTTGGCGACCGTTTGGAGAATGAGGCGTTAGGATTAGGTGCTTCTGTCGGTGAAATGGGGAAATATTCAATGTTGACAACAGATGGAGATACAGCAAATATATGGAAGGGAGAACAGGCTGCCATATTGATGCCGGTATCTCCTTATGATAAGTTGGTCTTTACGATAGAGGGTGATTCGACATTCAAAAAAGGAGATTCATTTTTGTTTAATTTCATGACAACGTTCTTTTATCAAAGTGGAACCAAGGATGCAGTGGCGTACATAGCTGTTCGATACGACAATGATAGTATTTCGACACATTCAACCCATGTAACAGTGTCTGGTCTGTCACAGTTGCGTATAAAAGGTAATGATGATAATGGCATAAAGGATCTTAGAGGATTTATTTATCTTAATAGAGGTAATGATGAGTCACGGACTCAAAAGGTCATGTTTATAGATAATATCCAGTTTGTCAGGTTTCACAAGCTGTTATCGGATAGTATTAGTCCGGAAAAACATGATGCTTTAAAGGCTGTTCCTGATTCAGCAATGAAGAATAATATTTCTGATACGACAATATTGAATGTACGTAAAGAGAAACGGATGCTTTTAAAACCGGGTAAGAGTGGAAAAGGGTAGAAGAAGGCATATTGCGGTCCATGAGGTTATTTTTAATGGACAGACATTAAATATGTGTATATTGGATATTGATGATGGGATTATAACCGGATATCATCAGTTTAATGCGGAAGAGCCTATGGTGGAGTGGGTCGGTGGTGTCATGGAGTTGCGAAATGATGAGTGTGGTAATATCATCGCTTACAGAAACGGGGCAAGATTTATATAAGTGTTTTATACAGCTACATGAATTAATAACAATAAAGAAAAAGTTAACATTATGAATCTAAAAGTACGTTTGGCATTATTGAACTATTTGGAGTTCGCCGTATGGGGAGCATATTTAACATGTGTGGGAGTATATCTTACTAAAATAGGAATGGCATCCATGATTGGCTATTTCTTTATGATACAGGGTATAGTCTCTATTTTCATGCCGGCAATAATGGGTATTATTGCGGACAGATGGGTACCTGCACAACGATTGCTCGGTTTGTGTCATCTTATGGCCGGATTGTTTATGTTGGCGGCAGCATGGTATGGGTATACGGAAGGGAACAACTCGGAGTTTGCTGTTTTGTTTTCCCTTTATTCCATAAGTATGGCTTTTTATATGCCTACGTTGGCATTGACAAATTCGGTGGCATATAGTGCGTTGGTAAAAGCTGGTATGGATACCGTTAAGGATTTTCCTCCGATAAGAGTCTTCGGTACTATCGGTTTTATATGTGCGATGTGGTTTGTCGATATTACAGGCTTTATGTCAAATCATAATCAATTTGTTACTTCGGGAGTGTTGAGTCTTTTATTGTTCCTATATACTTTTACTTTACCTGCATGTCCGATTGCCAGAGACGGGGATAAGCAAAGTTTTGTTGATGCATTTGGATTGAAGGCCTTTTCCTTGTTCCGTCATAAAGACATGGCGATATTTTTTATTTTCTCAGCATTGCTCGGTGTATGTCTGCAAATAACGAATGGTTTTGCGACACCATATATAGAAAGTTTTAAGTCAATGACGGAATATGTTGATACTTTTGGGGTTCAACATGCTAATATACTTTATTCCTTATCTCAAGTTAGTGAGACATGTTGTATTCTTTTGATTCCATTTTTCATGAAACGGTTTGGAATAAAGAATGTAATGCTGATAGCAATGTTTGCATGGGTATTCCGATTTGGATTGCTTGGAGCCGGAAATCCAGGCAATGGTGTCTGGCTGTTTATTGCCTCTATGATAATATATGGAGTCGCATTTGATTTTTTCAATATATCCGGTTCGCTATTTGTAGATAAAACGACCGATGCGTCTATTCGTTCAAGTGCTCAGGGACTGTTTATGATGATGACAAATGGAGTCGGTGCTACTGTTGGAGCATTGATCGCCCAAGCGGTAGTAACATTACATACGTCTTCCGAAGGTGTAGAATGGAAGACTTGCTGGTACATATTTGCGGCTTATGCACTTACTGTTGGTGTTCTCTTTGCTTTAGTATTCCGACCGAATAAAGATAAGTTAAATAAATGAGCAGAATACAGCTTTACTTTAATGGCATATCGGAAGTGGTAGGCAATAGTAAGATGAGTGTTATTGTACTTACTGATATGGAAAAGAAAAGAGCATTGAGTTTTGTCTGTGATGAAATCATGAAGTATCAGATAAGTATCAGACTTTCGGATAAAACTCTTTCGAAAACATTTGTACCAGAAGTTCTTGTTCATTTGTTGAAAGACTTGGTTGATATTCAGAGGTTTGAGATAATGATTCATGGCATTGACGAAGGAGAATATAAAGTAGCATTATTGGATGCAAACGCTTTAAGTTCATATCCTATTAGACTTAGCGATGCGGTTCTATTATCACTAATATGTAGTATACCCCTCTACATAGACACTAAACTGATGTTAAAGCAAAGTGAACAGTACAAATTGAATTCAAGCAGAATGTCTATACCAATAAATTCCATTACCACACAGCAATTAAAAGAGGAGTTGAAGAAAGCGATAGAGCAGGAGAATTACAGGTTGGCATCATATATCAAAGAAGAATTGGAAAACAGAAAATGATTGTATTATGAAAGAAACAAGATTTTTTTATGTGCCGAATGCAAGCATTTCCGAAGAATTGCCCGAAGAAGAGGCCCTGCATGCGCTTAGGGTTCTACGATTAAATGTAGGAGATGAAATAGTCCTTATGGATGGATGCGGTAAGTATTACAATGCAGAAGTAACTTTCGCTTCCAATAAACGTTGCGTATATAAGATTTTAGAGGAACATCCTCAGAAATGTCAATGGGCACGGCATTATCATATAGCGATAGCCCCAACCAAGATGATGGAGCGTATGGAGTGGATGGTAGAAAAGGCAACGGAAATAGGAATAGATGAATTCTCCTTTCTTAACTGTAAATTTTCCGAACGTAGAATAATAAAACTGCCGAGAATTGATAAAATAGTTATTTCTGCAATTAAACAGAGCCATAAGGCATGGAAACCGCAAGTTAATGACATGATTGCTTTCAAGCAGTTTATTTCAACACCACGTGCCGGGCTTAAATTTATAGCTCATTGTTATACAGAGATACCAAGGAAATACTTTTTTGATGAATTGAAAACACAAGGGCAGATGGATGATGTGACGGTTTTAATTGGGCCTGAAGGGGATTTTTCTATTGAAGAAGTGCGTTTGGCAATAGATAAAGGATATGTACCAGTGCATTTGGGAGAAAGCAGATTTCGTACAGAGACAGCTGCGATAGCAGCTTTGATGATGATGCAACTGTCCGACAAATTAAATGGTAAATGATGAAAAGAATAATTATATATATAATAACGATTGGCGTAGTATTGAGTTCATGCTCATCTGATTACAGAAATGCCATTCCTGCAAATAGCATAGCGTTACTTTCTTTGGATGTAAAAGGAATTTCTGAAGCAGATAATGCTGGTGATAAAAGTATTATCAACAGTATTTTGCAAATAGAAGATATCGGTCAAAGTGGTATTGATTTAAATGAACGCATATATCTGTTTGAGGATGCGGAAGGAATGTTGGGGCTTGTGGCATGTGTTGATAATGAAAAGAAAGTTGAGTCATGGTTTGAAGAATTATCACAAAAGAATAAATGTACGAAAATAAAAGAGAGGAAAGGATATAAATTCTCCGTATTCAATGATAGTTTTGTGGCAGGTTTTTCTAAAAGTGCGATAATATTGATGGGACCTACCATTGGATCTGGACAATCAAAGTTGCAGGCAAAGATTACTAAGTATCTTGGAACAGAAAATGATAACAGTATAGTTAACACTCCAATGTATGAACGTCTGGATTCAATAGAAACTCCGATAGCCATGATAATAAGAGGGCAAGCACTGCCGGAAAAGATGCTCTCTCTTTTTTCTATGGGTGCATTGTCCAAAGCAAAGCCGAATGATATTTTAATGGCTGCATCAGCAACTGTCAGTGACGGATGTCTCAATATTGTTGGTGAGACATTTTCTTTTGATAACGATATAGACTTGTCTATAAAATCGTCGTTGGCAACCTATCATCCTATAGAAGGCAAATATATAGATTGTATATCATTGAATAATGTGTTGACAATTCTAAGCGGCGTGAATGGTGAGAATTATTTAAATCTTTTACGTAATAATATACCATTCCGTACACTGCTTATAGGATTGAATACGGCATTGGATATAGATATGATATTGAAAAGTATTGATGGAGATATATTGATGGCAATGCCTTCTGCGAAAGGAAAGAATTTTGATTTTCAGTTGTTGGCAAACGTTCGTGATACGGATTGGTTGGCTGATGTGGATTATTGGAAAAAGACGACCCCGAGTGGTTATGAAATAAGGAACAAAAATGATCGTGAGTTCTTTTATTCCGGTGCCGGGTGGAATATGTATTTCGGTATAAATAAACAGAACCAATTATATATAAGTACAACAGAGAACTTGGCTCAAACGGCCGGTTTACCGTCAGGAGAGCGTTTGTCGGAGTGTGTGAGAAATGGGATACGTGGGAAACGTGCTTGCGTTATAGTGAGCTTAGATGCTCTTACCAAGCAGATGCCGCAATTACAAACAGCGATGGACATTTTTTCGTCTATATTCGGAAATGTCAATGTCGTTGTATATAGCATGAAATAAATATGGATAAACTAGAATTATGTTCCGTTTTGCCTTCTGTCTTTGCTGATAATGACAGACTGTGTTCGGATGTATGGAATAGTAACGTGACTTTTGAACGCGGGCATGTCTACTTGATGGAATCTGAAAGCGGTAAAGGTAAAAGTACGTTTTGCAGTTATATGTTAGGATATCGGAATGATTATTCCGGTAAAATAAGTTTTGATCATGAAGATATTAAAAGCTTTACGGTAAGTAACTGGTGTGATATAAGAAAGAATCATATAAGTCATTTGTTTCAGGAACTAAGGTTGTTTCCGGAATTGACAGCGTTGGAGAATGTCATTATAAAAAACAATCTTGTCGGTTTTAAAGAAGAAAAAGAAATAAAAGATTGGTTTGAAGTATTGGGAATAGCTGATAAATTGAATGTTCCGGTGAGGTATATGTCGTTTGGTCAACAGCAGCGTGTCGCTCTTATGAGAGCATTGGTGCAACCGTTTGATTTCATTATTGCCGATGAGCCGATAAGTCACCTTGATGACAATAATGCTGTTATAATGGGGAAAATGATTGTTGCCGAGGCACAACGCCAGGGAGCAGGAATAATAATGACAAGTATTGGAAAGCATATAGATATGAAATACGAAAAAACATTAAGGTTATGAAGCTTGTTTGGAAATTACTTCGGCATCATATCAGTGTGCCGCAGTTCGTAGGGTTCTTTTTTGCTAATCTTATGGGAGTGCTGATAGTTATTCTCGGTTTTCAGTTCTATCGTGATGTAGAGCCAGTGTTTACACAACCGGATTCTTTCATGAGTGCAGATTATCTTATTATCAGTAAACAAATCAGTATAGGAAATACATTGTCTGGTCAATCCAATACGTTTACTGGAGCGGAGATAAACGATATTTCCAGTCAGAGATTTGTAAATAAAACAGGGCAATTTACTTCTACATTATATAATGTGAGTGCCTATATGGGAGTGGGTGGTTCTCCCATATTGAGCTCCGAGATTTTTTTTGAAAGCGTTCCGGATGATTTTGTGGATGCTTCTGAGGATGATTGGACATGGGATAAAGGTAGTAGTGTGGTACCTATCATCTTGCCGCGTACATATATTAATATGTATAATTTCGGATTCGCCCAATCACGTTCGCTACCTAAGATCAGCGAAGGATTAGTCGGCATGATTGATTTCCGCATACTTATCTCTGGTAACGGTATGAAAGACGAATACAAGGGAAAGGTAATTGGATTTTCCAGCCGGTTGAACACTATACTTGTACCACAAGCATTTATGGATTGGAGTAATGCCAAATATTCCGACAGGCAGCCAGAGGAACCGACACGAATAGTTATTGAAGTAGGTAATCCGACAGATGATCGTATATCGCGATTCATTGACGAAAACGGTTATGAGGTGGAAGACAATAAACTGAATGCAGAAAAGAATATGTTCTTTCTTCGAATGGTAGTATCACTTGTCATGTCGGTCGGTATCATTATAAGCGTTCTGAGTTTTTATATACTCATGCTCAGTATTTATCTTTTGGTGCAGAAAAACTCGTCAAAATTGGAGAATTTGTTGCTTATAGGATATAGCCCAAGACAAGTGGCGTTTCCATATCAAATGCTTACGGCATTATTGAACCTATCTATCGTTGCGGTAGCGTGCGTAATAATATATTTTGTCCGCAGATATTATATGGATACAATAGAGAGTATATATCCCAATCTCAATGGGGGAACGTTATTGCCTTCGATGGTATTTGGAGGTGTTTTGTTTGTTTTTATAACAATGATAAACAGTCTTATAATCCGCAATAAAGTGACAAACGACATTTGGAAACATAAATCAGAATGAATATAAAGACTATAATAACATTATTGCTTTTCCCTATGAGTATTCAACTGTTTGCTCAGGAAGTATCCATGCGTACCATATTCGTCAATATGCCGGATACGCTGTTACCATATATGTCAAGCGGTAATAAGCTTGATTTAATAGATTTTGCGGAATCAGGGATGGAAGCACAGGTAAATGATAATTTAGGTGACAGTGTGACATTAACCAGACTTACTCATGATTATTTGTATTTGAGATTAAGTCCGTCGTCATCTGTTGAATTGAAGATACTGCCATATCATGGTAACAGTTTCAGAGATTCATTAATAATATGTATGGTCTCATCTGTTGGCAGTGACATAAAAGAAAGTTCTGTTCAGTTCTATACCACCAGTTGGAAATCCATGAAGTCTTTGGTGCCAATTAAGTTTGAAATATCCAATTTTATGATTGAAGATCATACTGTAAGTGATGAAAGACTTAGAATTTTGACCGACAAATTATGTCCATTCATGGTATCGGCCAATCTATCACCAGAGACAACAGATTTAATTCTTAAATTGTCAATACCTCTTCTTACAGAGGAAGATAAGGGTGAGATAGGAAGCCTATTTATTCCTAAAACATTAAAATGGGATGGTAATATATTTAAATAGGTCAAGAAAATATGCTTAATTATCACTATATCATGGCGCAGGTATAATTTATGTTATAATTTTGCACTGTGTTTTTCATGGTATTAGATTATTAAGGTTAATGAAAAGTTGGTTGTCGTGATGATAATCAATTTCGGTTTTCCTCGCATCGTTTATTTCTTTAATAACGATGCGAGGAAATTTTATGAAGGCTGTATGAGTTTATGTATAGTTATGTTAATGTAAGCCAGATATGGGTCAGTAGAAATTTAGTGGGGATATGCATATATCTTTGCTATTCTAAAAAGGAAGAACTTTTTATCCACTACTCCATGTAAGTTTGCCCTAAAGAGTTTAATTTTTGCATTGAATGACTCCGCTGCCGCATTTGAGGCCCTGTTATTGTAGAAATTCAGGATGTCATCATAGTGTTCATAGAATGTAGCTGCTATAACATTGAACGATTTTATCTTTGACTCATCCACTTTATTGTACCACCGGGCCATGCCCAGTCTTGCGGCGTCCTTAATTGTGTTTTTAGAAAATATCATCCTTAAGGAATGCGAGAGTCCATACGCCATTTGAATGTCTGGATATTCTTCAAATAGAATTCCAGCTCTTTCTTTCTGTCGTTCAGTCCATTTGTCTGCAGGCTTGAACAGGAGATACCTACTTCTGATAAGTAGTTCCGGACGTGTGTCTCCGTTTGGAAAACGGTAAGGCATGTACGCTTTTCCAGTCTGTTTGCATTCCTCCATTTCTTCATTGCTTTGTTGCGACGCGTCCCACCGGTGAACTACACTGATTTCCTGTACGGCATCACAGGCAAGTTTCTGTATATGAAAACGGTCTATGACACGTTTAGCTTTCGGGAAAGCAACGGAAACAATCTTGCGCATGGAATCGGACAGGTCAAGAGTCACTTCCTCCACCGCTTCTCGTGTATCCTCGTCTATTTGCTTTGTATGACATCCTCCGACTTAGCCCCTGCCATGACTGCCACGAGACACCCCTCACGACCATGCCGGTCACGGTTGGTGATAAAGGTATATAGTTCACCGTTCGATAGAGACGACTTGTCTATAGCCAAATGTGGACCTATGTTGTCAGGGAACAACATCCATCTGTCCGCATGATCGAGTTGTTCCCAATCCCAGAACCCACTGAGTGTTTCCTTATACTGTTTCTCAAATGTATGACCATTTATATGATAGAACTCCTCAAGCGTATGGCAGGTCACCGGGGATGTCTCCATACGTCTCTTTTAAAAAAGCTCCAAATACCTTGGAGTAACGGGTGCCTTTACAAACCACATCCAGATCGATGGGGATACTGAAACTTTTGCCTGTACGCGTGTCAGTACAGCGACGGCGGCGTATCATCAAGATGACCCTATGGTCACGGATTGGGAAGTAGGTGACGCTTACTGCATTCATGAAGCCTTTGGATTCAAAGTGAACGTTACCAGACAAGTCCGGATTCATTAATTCATCCAGATGAATGTGTATTTCTGTAGATGTTTGCTTAATACCGACTACTGAAAAGTAGTTGAGGATTTCTGAGGGAAGCACGATGTGCGCCAAAACCTCTAATTGATTTGTTTCCATAAAGTAAAAATCGGGAGTTTCTTTAAAACAACGAAAAAATCCCCACTAAATTTCTATGAACTGAACCCAGATTATATGTAAGCGAGGTTGGACATTTAGGATGATAGATTGCATTGGAAAATTAATGAGTCACACCGTAAGTATATAATAAATGTCTCGCACTTCACAGTGTGAGACATTCTTCTTCAATAGGTATTAGCTTTTTTAAGGTAAAAAGATTGTATTCAGGATAACTGCCCCAAAGGTAAATCTTTATTCTAATACTCGCAAATCAAATTGTATGTTTAAAAACATATTTTTGATAAAATTTAATCAAAATGAATGTTATTGTTTTATTTGTAAATATAATTATCCTATTTTTCCGTATAATAAATGGGTGAAATAGAGTTATAAATGGAGGAGTATTGTAGAAAAAGAGTTCATGATTGATTTAAAATTATAATCTTTTTCCCAATGAGATGTTTGCTAGTTATATTTTTTTTGCTTTGCCGTTTGTCAGGTAACTTGCTCTAATATATGCTAAGAGTTATTTGTTGTCTGCTAATTGGGGACTCAGGCCACCATCTGATTTTTTTATTGTATATCGATAAAATGCAACTGGTTTATCGTTTTGTGTCTATTAAGGCGTTTGAAACTCGAAAATATTGTCTGGTTGATAAAAATAATAGACAAATATCATGAGGCCTATGTGAAAATGATTAATAATTATCCAAAGGGTAATTGATATTTTAATAAATTTGTGGATAAAGGCACAATGGGCAGTTATGTTTTTGTGGTATTGATGCGAATAAAAGTTGACGTGAATATTTATGCTTAATTTTATTAGTTTTGGTGTCCTTTTCAATAAAATATTGATTTTTTTTGAAAAAAGTTTGTGAAATGTTTGGTAGTATCAAAAAAAGTGACTACCTTTGCATCGCAATTCAGAAATGAGGCGCAAACAATACAAAAAGAGGCTCCTTAGCTCAACTGAATAGAGCATCTGACTACGGATCAGAAGGTTATAGGTTTGAATCCTATAGGAGTCACAAAGAGAAGCACTTCCGCTTCTCTTTTTATTTTATATACATTATAACATAAGTCTAAAAGTATTGTTTTTATTTTGTGTTTTGTCTATTTTACCGTAAATTTGCACCTTAAATAGTATTATTGATATGGAAATAAAGAACGCTGAGTATGTCATAAGTTCCCCCATGGTATCAATGTGCCCTAAGGATGTGAAACCTGAATATGCATTTATCGGAAGATCCAATGTGGGTAAGTCGAGCCTGATAAATATGTTGTGTAGAAATAAAAAATTGGCAAAAACATCCGCTACACCTGGCAAAACAATGCTGATAAATCATTTTATAATAAATAAAGAATGGTATCTTGTCGACTTGCCTGGATATGGTTTCGCAAAACGTTCAAAAAAAGAGATAGCGAAACTGGAACAGATGATAAATGGATATATATTGCAAAGAGAACAGCTTGTAAATGTTTTTGTACTTGTGGATATTCGTCTTGAAGCCCAGAAAATAGATATAGACTTTATAAATTGGCTTGGTGCTAGCAGTGTGCCTTTTGCAATTGTTTTCACGAAAGCAGACAAACTTAATACAACAAAAGTGCAATCAAACCTTATATCTTATAAAAAGAAACTAGGTGAGACATGGGAAGAACTTCCACCAATGTTTGTAACATCGTCAGAAAATAGGCAAGGACGGGATGAAGTACTTAATTATATAGAAGCAGTAAACAAGACATTTGCTGAATAAAATAACGCAATGGCAAAAGAAATTCCATATTTAGATGTTCAGAACCTGACAAAATCATTTGGTGCTCTTACATTATTTGAGGATATAAGTTTCAGCATAGCAGAAGGCAAGAAAGTAGGACTTATAGCAAAAAACGGTACGGGTAAATCAACGTTATTGTCTATTATATCTGGGCAAGATACTTATGATTCCGGAGAAATTGTTTTTAGGCGCAATTTGAAAATAGGGTACCTTGAACAGTCTCCTAAATTTAATCCGGAAGATTCCGTACTTGACGCTTGCTTCAATCATCGTGGTGACGATGAAATGGTGCTTAAGGCCAAGCAAATATTGACAAAGCTTAAAATTACAGATCTTTCTCAACAGATCAATCAACTTAGTGGAGGTCAGCAAAAAAGGGTCGCATTGGCAAATGTACTTATTACGGAGCCTGATTTATTGATACTCGATGAGCCGACAAACCATCTTGATCTTGAAATGATAGAGTGGTTGGAATTGTTTCTTGCCCGCGGTAACAAAACTTTACTGATGGTGACCCATGACAGGTTCTTTCTTGACAGGGTGTGCAGTGTTATTTTGGAGCTTGACGACAATAAAATATATACCTATCGTGGAAACTATAGTTATTATTTAGAAAAACGACAAGAACGTATAGATGCCAAAAACGCTGAGATTGCACGGGCTAATAA
This sequence comes from Prevotella sp. PTAC, assembly GCF_013166535.1. NCBI lineage: Bacteria > Pseudomonadati > Bacteroidota > Bacteroidia > Bacteroidales > Prevotellaceae > Prevotella > Prevotella sp. PTAC. The sequence continues at coordinate 140,736 of NZ_JABKKK010000007.1, read as the reverse complement.
TCTTTATAGAACAGAGTTGGATTGGATGCGGCGTATGCCTCAGGCTCGAGGGCATAAGGCAAGATACAGGGAGGAGGCTTTCTATGAGTTGGAAAAGGTGGCTAAACGGCGTGTAGAGGAGCGACAGATACGGTTGAAATCAAGTAGTGTATATATAGGTACAAAAATTTTTGAATGCCAGTATATATCCAAAGCATGGTCGCCTGAGTGTGTGGTGATGAATGATTTCTATTATAATTTTTCACGGTATGAGAAAATGGGTATAGTAGGAAATAATGGTACAGGAAAGTCGACATTTGTCAAAATGCTAATTGGGCAAGAGAAACCTGATTCTGGTAAAATCGTTGTTGGTGAGACTGTACGGTTCGGTTATTTTTCCCAAGAAGGTCTTGTATTTGATGAAAGACAAAAAGTTATAGATGTTATAACGGCAATTGCTGACTATATTGATTTAGGTGGCGGACGTCATATGACGGCATCTCAATTTCTGCAGTATTTCATGTTTACTCCCGAGCAGCAGCATAACTACGTATATAAGTTGAGTGGCGGCGAGCGGCGTAAACTTTATTTATGTACGGTTCTGATGCGTAATCCTAATTTTCTTGTATTAGACGAGCCGACGAATGATCTTGACATAGTGACACTTCAGGTGTTGGAGGAGTATCTTGCCGATTTTCCAGGGTGTGTCATTGTTGTGAGCCATGACCGTTATTTTATGGATAAGGTAGTTGATCATCTTCTAGTATTCAAGGGCAATGGGGAAATAAAGGATTTTCCCGGTAATTATACGCAATACAGATCGTGGAATGCATTGGAGTCGGCTAAGGAAGATAGAAAGGTGGGATGTGACAAAAAGGTATCGGGTAAAAAGAACTACCATAATGATACAAGGCGTAGGATGACTTACAAAGAAAAGATGGAGTTCTCTATATTGGAAAAAGAAATATCAGATTTGGAGCATGAACAGAAGAATATTGAAGCTGCATTGTGCAGCGGAACACTTAGTGTTGATGAATTGACTGAGAATAGTAAGCGACTTCCCGTATTACAACAAGAACTGGAAGAGAAAAGTATGAGATGGCTTGAACTTAGTGAGATAGAAATAAAGTAATTCAGGCATGGAACATCATTATCCTTCACGATTACTTGAAAAGGCGGTGGGCGAGTTTGCCAAACTACCGGGAGTGGGGCGCAAGACCGCTCTTAGGTTGGTTCTTCATCTATTGCGGCAGGACGTGGAATCTGTAAATGCTTTTGCGGGTTCAATAAGTAAAATGCGCAATGAAGTAAAGCATTGTTCTAAATGCCATAATATCAGCGATACGGATATTTGTCCTATATGTGCAGATATGAGGCGTGACAGCACTGTTATATGTGTAGTGGAAAATATTCAGGATGTTATGGCTGTCGAAAATACGCAGCAGTTCGATGGTTTATATCATGTTCTTGGTGGAGTAATATCGCCTATGGATGGTATTGGCCCAGGAGATATAGAGATAGAGTCTCTTGTAAACAGGGTATCTGAAGGTGATATAAAAGAGGTGATATTGGCTCTGAGTTCGACTATGGAAGGTGATACGACCAACTTTTACATATACAGGAAACTATCGTCGTTTGATATTGAACTTAGCGTTATCGCAAGAGGCATATCTGTTGGAGACGAATTGGAGTATACAGACGAAGTTACTCTTGGTAGATCTATATTAAACAGGACACCATTTGATAAAAAATAAATCTAATATGGATAAAACAAGAAAAAATCTATTGACAATATTCATTATTGCGATATTGTTGCCATTATTATTTGTTGGCTTTTTTGAGCTTTGGGGTATAGGACAAGGAATACTTTTAGATGCATACGGTCAATTAGAGTTTGTCGTTATGTCTGTTATGGAATTGGTAACCATAATATGTATACCAGTCTCACTTCGGTTGTTTAAGTTTACCAAAGTTCGTAAGGAATTGGCTTTCAGTGGAAAACGTGCGTTAGTAAAATGGGGCAAGATAAGGTTGGTTATCCTTGGCAGTTTGTTTGCAATGAATATTTTGTTGTATTATCTATTCATGCAAAGTTCATTCGGTTATCTTGCTATTATAGTATTTATAAGCATGTTTTTTGTGTATCCAGGCAAGACAAAATGTGAGGAGGAACTATATAATGCAAGGGGATGAAACTGACAGTTGTAATCGTAAACTATAATGTAAAATACTATATAGAGCAGTGTCTTAATAGTTTGGAGAAAGCTCTCAAAGGTATAGAAAGTGAAATTTTTGTAGTTGACAATCATTCAGAAGATGATTCTATCGGGTATCTTCGTAAGCGGTTTGAATATGTAAATATAATAGAGTCTAATAGAAATTTAGGGTTTGCAAGAGCTAATAATATTGCGATAAGACGCTCTTCGGGAGAATATATATTGCTGCTTAATCCTGATACGTTTGTGGGTGAGAATACAATTCGTGGGGCTTTAGAATTTTCGGATAAGCATTTGAATGCAGGAGGAGTCGGGGTTAAGATGTATAATGCAGACGGGACTGTGGCAATGGAATCGCGACGTGGTTTACCTACACCAATGACTTCTTTTTATAAAATGTGCGGACTTTGCGCAAAATTTCCGAAAAGTAAACGTTTCGGACGTTATTATATGAGTTATTTGGACTGGGACAAACCGGCAAAAATAGATGTGGTAAGCGGAGCATTCTTTTTGGTAAGGCGCTCTGCGCTTGATAAAGTGGGACTTCTTGATACTGATTTTTTTATGTATGGAGAGGATATTGATTTGTCATATAGATTACTGAAGGGGGGATTTGATAACTGGTATTTGCCGTTTCAAATATTGCATTATAAAGGAGAAAGCACGCACAAGACATCTTTTAGATACGTTCATGTGTTTTATCAAGCCATGTTGATCTTTTTTCGTAAGCATTATGGACATCTTAAATTGGGGGTTGTTTTGCCTATAAAGGTTGCCATATATATGAAGGCTTTTATTGCGTTTGTTGTGATGATGACTAAATGGATGCGTAAATCTCTCGGTTTTGTAGAAAAGTTTGGTAATGAGCCTAAGTTTATATTTATCGGAAATGAAAGAATGTTGAAATCGTGTATAGAAATATCCCATCGTATGGGATTAACGACAGAATCGTTTTGTGTGAAAAATGAGAATGAAATAAGGAAAATACCTTTCTCAGTTTGTGCGGATGGAAAGGCGGTGACATATATAGTTTTTGATACAACAGTGTACAGTTATGAGAATATAATTAATTTTATGTCAAAAAATAAGGATACTAATGTCAAGTTGGGAACATTTAACGTTAATACAGGGATACTTATAACTCCGGATGAAATAATAAGATAAATGAGAGATATGGATATTTTTCCACATGTAAAATTACGGGCGTTGGAACCGGAAGATCTTGAAATTCTCTATGAAATAGAAAATAATGTAGCGTTGTGGAATGTCGGAATAACTAATGTGCCATATTCAAAATTTACACTGCATGATTATATCTTATCTGTTACCGGAGATATATATACAGACAAACAAGTAAGATTAATGGTTGAAAACAAAGATAATGAAATTGTTGGGATCGCTGATGTCATAAATTTTGATCCTCGTCATTTGCGTGCAGAAGTCAGTATTGTTGTTATTGACAAATATCGTAATCAGGGATATGCCGGAAGTATATTAAATCATCTTGCAACGTATTCTAAGAATATATTGCATTTGCATCAACTTTATGCATTTGTAGCTGAAACTAATAATGCATCTATACACTTGTTTGAAAAAATGGGATACTCAATCGGTGGAGTATTACATGATTGGTTGTATGACGGTAATAGGTTTCAAAATGCACTATTGGTACAAACTTTTTTGTGATTTTTACAGAATAAATTTGGTTGTTCAATTTTTTATTAGTACCTTTGCATCCGCAAATGGAGAAAGATTGGTGCGTTAGTTCAGTTGGTTAGAATACATGCCTGTCACGCATGGGGTCACGGGTTCGAGTCCCGTACGCACCGCATAAGAGTTCTGGAATAAATATTTCAGAACTCTTATTTTATTACATAAACACATTTGAGTTTTGTATTTTCTTGTTTTTCCTTTGTTTTTCTCCGTCTATCAATTTTTTTGTTGTACCTTTGCAACTAAAATGTATTAATATGGGAATTTTCGGCTTTTTTAATAAGAACAAAAAAGAAACGCTTGATAAGGGCTTGGAAAAGACTAAAACAAGTGTATTTGACAAATTGACACGTGCGGTTGCAGGCAAGTCGAAGGTTGATGATGACGTTCTGGACAACTTGGAAGAAGTACTTATAACGAGTGATGTAGGAGTAGATACAACTCTGAAAATTATACAGCGAATTGAGGATAGGGTGGCACGAGATAAATATGTAAGTACTTCCGAGCTTAATCGTATTCTTTGTGATGAGATTGCATCTTTACTTGCTGAAAATAATAATGGGAATAATGATGATTGGGAGTTGCCTTCTGGTCATAAGCCTTATGTAATACTTGTTGTTGGAGTAAATGGTGTTGGAAAAACAACAACAATAGGAAAACTTGCCTATCAATTTAAGAAAGCAGGAAAGAAAGTCTATCTTGGTGCAGCCGATACATTTAGAGCTGCGGCTGTGGAGCAACTTTGCATTTGGGGAGAACGTGTCGGTGTCCCTGTTGTTAAGCAGCAAATGGGTAGTGACCCGGCATCTGTGGCGTTTGACACACTAAGTAGTGCAAAAGCAAATGATGCTGATGTTGTAATTATTGATACGGCTGGTCGTCTTCATAATAAAATAGGCTTGATGAATGAGTTAAAAAAAATAAAGGATGTAATGAAAAAGGTACTTCCACAAACACCGGATGAAGTCATGCTTGTGCTAGATGGAAGTACGGGCCAAAATGCTTTTGAACAAGCCAAGCAGTTTGCTGCGGTTACGCAGATTACATCATTGGCTATAACTAAACTTGATGGCACAGCCAAAGGTGGTGTTGTGATTGGCATAAGCGATCAATTGAAAGTGCCTGTGAAATATATAGGACTTGGTGAGGGTATGGAAGATTTACAGTTGTTTAGAAAACATCATTTTGTAAATTCTCTGTTTAATACAACAGATTGAAAAGTGAAGAAAACGATTGATTTTATCACAATGGGGTGTTCTAAGAATTTGGTGGATACTGAAATTCTTATGAACAAATTTGAAAATAAGGGGTATTATTGTACTCATGATAGTGAAAATCCTCATGGAGAAATAGTTGTAATAAATACATGTGGATTTATTGGAGACGCCAAACAGGAAAGTATAAATACAATATTGGAATTTGCACAGGCGAAAGATGAAGGTAAGATAGAGAGACTTTATGTGATGGGGTGCTTGTCACAAAGATACAAGGGTGAACTTGAAGCGGAGATACCACAAGTCGATAAATATTATGGGAAGTTTGATTATACGGAATTACTCAATGAACTTGGAGTTTCTGATGATGAGACCGAAAGAATTAGACATCATATAACAACTCCACGGCATTATGCTTATCTAAAGATAAGTGAAGGCTGCGACAGACGGTGTGCTTATTGTGCAATACCCATTATCACAGGCAAGCATAAGAGTCGTCAGATGGACGAAATATTAAATGAGGTACGTTCACTTGTATCAGATGGAACAAAGGAGTTTCAGATAATCGCTCAAGAACTTACATATTATGGTGTAGATATAGATGGTAGACAGCATATTGCGGAATTGATATCCCGCATGGCAGATGTTCCGGGGGTGGAATGGATTCGTTTGCATTATGCTTATCCTGCAAATTTCCCTTTAGAATTATTGGATGTGATGCGCGAAAAGCAGAATGTATGTAAATACTTGGATATTGCTTTACAACATGTGTCGGATAATGTATTAAAGCGTATGCATAGGAATATTACTAAAAAAGAAACTTATGAGTTGATAGAAAGTATACGTAGGAAAGTGCCAGGAATTTATATTAGGACAACATTAATGGTCGGTTTTCCTGGAGAGACGGAAGAGGAATTTAATGAACTGATCGATTTTGTTCGTGAAATGCGTTTTGAACGTATGGGGGCATTCGTTTATTCAGAAGAAGAAAATACGTATTCTGCATTACATTACGAAGATGATGTTCCTGAAGAAATAAAGCAGCAACGTCTTGATAAAATTATGACTTTGCAGCAACGAATAAATGCAGAATTTGAAGCAGAAAGGATCGGAAATATAGTACGTGTGTTGATAGATAGAAAAGAAGGAGAGTATTATGTAGGACGTACAGAATACAGTTCTCCAGAAGTAGATCCAGAAGTTTTGATTCCTATTGCGGAGAGACGATTGATTATAGGTGGTTTTTATGATGTGAAGATTGTTGATGCAGAAAGTTTTGATTTATTTGGAACTGTCATACAAAATTGAGAATAATGAATAATAAAGAGTTTATTTCAGCATTGGCTCGTGATACAGGTTATGGTATATCTGATACACAAAGAATGGTTACAGATATCATAGATGTTATGAGTGATAAATTCATGGATGGAGATTCTGTGATGATATCAAATTTTGGTTGTTTCGAAGTAAAGAAGAAGCTGGAGCGTATAATGATTAATCCTTCAACACAGCAGCGTATGCTTGTTCCTCCAAAGCTTGTACTGGGGTTCAAACCCAATACGTCATGGAAAGATAAGTTAAAGACAGAAAGTAAGGATAAGTAAAATGGGGAGAATTTCAATACAAGAAATATCAAAGGTATTAATTGAAAGGTATCAGTTGGGGAGTCTGGAGTCCGAAGGCTTTGCCAATGCAATATTTAATGTAATAAGGACGGGATTAGACAATGACGGGTTTGTCAAAGTTAAAGGATTGGGGACTTTTAAAATAATTGGAGTTGATGCTCGTGAAAGTGTTAATGTTAATACTGGAGAACGAGTTGTGATAGAAAGTCATGGAAAAATAACTTTCACACCAGATTCAACAATGAAAGAGTTGGTTAATAAACCATTTTCACAATTTGATACAGTTATTTTGGGGGAGGATATTGAAATAGTTAATATAGATGAGAATGTTCAAGAAGCGGACGAAGTCGAAAAAAAAGATGACGGTGATTCTGTAATAAATGAAAATAACACAGAAGTATTCTTGGATAGCAAGATTGATGATATAGAGAATGATGAAGTTGAAGATAAAAAGCAAAATGTAGCAGGACCAATGGAATGTAAGAGTTCTTTATTAAGTTCTCAAATTAATAGTGAAACCAAAGGAGAGTTAGATTCTCAAAATATGACGGATGATAATATTAACAGTATAATGTTATCAACTAAAAAAGACAATAAGATTGTTTTTTTTATAATTTCAGCAATAGCATGTTGTGCATTTGCATATGGAGGTTATCGTTATGGAATATATGATTCAACTCCAAATGTTCAAACTCCAAAATTTTCAGTTGCTAAAAAGGCCAATATCAATATAAAAAAGAAAATAACGAAAGTTGAGAAAAAAGAGATATCAGATGTGAGTGAGGCTGCATTCAAAAAAGATACATTGCAAAAGCAAGAAAATACTGTTCTTGATAATATTCAAATATCGAATTATGACCAATATGAAGCAAAAGATCATCGTGTGAGAACAGGTGCTTATCGTATTATTGGGACAGATCATGTGAGAACAGTTAAAGCGGGGGAAACTCTTACTGGTATATCTCGGGTCACTTTGGGTGATGGTATGGTATGCTATATTGAGGTTTATAATGATTTGGAGCAGAATGCAAAAATAAAAGAGGGGCAAAAAATAAAAATACCTAAATTGGAATTAAAGAAAAAACGAAAGTAAGTTGAATATAAAAGTTTCTTAAAATATAAAAATTAAGAAACTTTTTTTGATTTATTAAGGTGTAGTTTTCTGAAAAAAACTTATTTATTGACTACTTTTGTATTCTGAATATATAATATAGTAGAATTAAAATAATAATTATGTCAGAGGCAATTGATATTCGTGAATTAAATATACGGATAGAGCAACAAAGTTCATTTATTACAAATTTGATAAAAGGGATGGATCAAATTATTGTTGGTCAAAAACACCTTGTAGAATCTCTATTAATAGGTTTGTTAAGTGATGGACATATTTTATTGGAAGGTGTTCCGGGATTAGCGAAGACATTGGCTATAAAAACTTTATCACAATTAATAGATACAGATTATAGCAGAATACAGTTTACGCCAGATTTGCTTCCGGCGGATGTTTTAGGGACAATGATATATTCTCAGAAAGAGGAAACATTTCAAGTAAAACGAGGACCAGTTTTTGCCAATTTTGTATTAGCTGATGAAATAAATCGTGCGCCAGCAAAGGTTCAAAGTGCGTTGTTGGAAGCAATGCAGGAGAAACAAGTTACTATAGGCAGTGATTCTTTTGAGTTACCTAATCCCTTTTTTGTTATGGCAACTCAAAATCCAATAGAGCAAGAGGGGACATATTTATTGCCAGAAGCACAAGTTGATCGTTTCATGCTTAAAGTAATTATTGACTATCCAACATTAGAAGAAGAAAAACGAATTATACGGGAGAATATATCAGGTGTACCAAAAGAAATAAAACCAGTGATATCATCAGAAGAGATATTGAAAGCTCGTACGGTAGTATATGACGTTTATATAGATGAGAAGATAGAACAATATATTGCAGACATTGTTTTTGCGACAAGGTTCCCAGAACGTTATGGATTAAATGATATGAAAGGGATTATTTCGTTTGGTGGTAGTCCACGTGCAAGTATAAACTTAGCAAAAGCATCTCGTGCTTATGCTTTCATTAAACGTCGCGGATATGTGATACCAGAAGATGTACGTGCGGTTGCACATGATGTCCTCCGTCATCGCATCGGGCTGACTTATGAGGCAGAGGCAAATAACGTTACAAGTGAAGAAATTATAAGTAGAATAATAAATAAGGTAGAAGTGCCTTGATGGAAGCTCATGAACTTATAACCAAAGTACGCAAAATAGAGATAAAGACTCGTCGTCTGAGTGCTAATATTTTTGCTGGACAATATCATTCTGCGTTTAAAGGGCGTGGAATGGCATTTAGTGAGGTTCGTGAATATCAGTTTGGCGATAATGTTCGTGATATAGACTGGAATGTTACAGCACGTTTTGGACATCCTTATGTGAAGGTTTTCGAAGAAGAAAGAGAATTAACCGTGATGTTATTAATCGATGTCAGCGGTTCTCTTGACTTTGGTACCCATCATCAAACTAAAAGTAATATGGTGGCTGAAATTGCCGCTACATTAGCATTTAGTGCTATTTTGAATAATGACAAAATCGGAGTAGTTTTTTTCTCTGATAGAATAGAAAAGTATATTCCACCAAAGAAAGGACGTAGGCATATTTTGTATATAATCCATGAAATGCTTAATTTTAAGCCTGATAGTAAAAAAACAGATTTAAAAGGTGCTTTGGAATTTATGTCAGGCATGATGAAACGACAATGTACAATGTTTATCCTTAGTGATTTTTATGTAAAAAATGACATTTTACAACCTTTGAGTATATGTAGTCGTAAGCATGATGTTATTGCTATTCAGGTTTATGATAAACGAGCAAAAGAATTACCTGATATTGGAATAATGAGAATTATTGATGCGGAAACAGGTATTGAACAGTATATTGATACGGGAAGTAAACGTTTACGTGAGGCTCATTATAATTATTGGTTGAAGCGTCAAAGGATGTTGAAAGATATTTTTAATAAAAGTAATGTTGACAATATCTGTATTTCGACTGATGAGGATTATGTAAAGTCATTGATGATAATGTTTAAACAGAGAAGTTGAGAATGAGAAAGCGACTATTTATTCTAACCATATTATTTGTTCTTAAACTATCTGCGATAGCAAAGGTGTCAGTTGATGCACGGTTGGACTCTGTTGAAATATTCATAGGCCAACAAGTGCAAATTACGTTATCAGTAACAACAGATAAATCTGCGAATGTTTTTTTTCCGGTATTTACCCCCCAGCAACAGATAATTCCCGGAGTTGAGGTTTTAAATACAAGTGAAACAAAAATAGATGCAATAGAAAATGGAGTGTTGTATTCACGTGTATATACTTTAACTTCGTTTGATGCGGGTTTATATTATTTACCACCATTTGAAATAAATGTAGACAAAAAAGTATATAAAAGTGAAAGTTTGGCATTGAAAGTACTGTCTGTAAATGTGGACACAACTGATGTATTTAAGTATTATGGTCCAAAAGATATTCAGACAAATCCGTTTAAATGGAGTGATTGGAGTTGGTTGTTTGGACTGAGTATATTAATGCTAATATTGTTGTCTTTGGATTATTATTTTTATTTGCGTTTACGTGATAATAAACCAATTATAAAGAAAGTAAAATTTGTAAAACGTCTTTTACCACATCAAAAAGCAATTAAGGCCATAGAACAAATTAAAGCCGAAAAATATCCCGCATCGGACAATCCAAAAGAGTACTATACCAAACTGACGGATGCCCTGCGTAAATATATTCAGGAGCGATTTGGATTTAATGCGATGGAAATGACTAGTAATGAAATTATTGAAAGATTGAAAAATATACAGGAGCCAAAAGATATATATGAGCTTGGTTCTTTGTTTCAAGTGGCAGATTTAGTTAAATTTGCGAAGTACTCAACGCTTATAAATGAAGATGATAAAAACCTTGTAAATGCTATTGCATTTATTAATTCTACAAAAATAGAAAAGGTTATAGATGAAAAAGACCATTATCCGCAATTAACCAATAAAGAGGTCCAATCTATTAAAACCCGTAATTTTTTGAGAATAATAATAATTGGAATAGCAATCTCGTGTTTGACATTATTGTGTTATATTGTATATGAAATTAGTCAAATACTAATTTTATAAAGTTTAAGCATCAATGAATATAGAATTGTTTGATAACAATGAATGTGATAGAATTTGCGAATAAAGAATATCTGTTTTTATTATTACTAATAATACCATATTTGATATGGCATATAATGTATAAGAACAAAACAGAATCAACAATTCGGGTCAGTGATTCGTCGGCATACCAATATTTTCCTAAAAGTTGGAGGATAAGATTAATGCCAGTACAGATACTTCTTCGTATAATTGCTTTTGTTTTTATAGTATTTGCCATGGCTCGTCCCCAAACAAATAACTCTTGGAATAATGAGTTTGTGGAGGGAATTGATATAATGATGGTTATGGATGTTTCCACAAGTATGTTGGCAGAGGATTTGAAGCCCAATAGGCTGGAGGCATCAAAACAAGTTGCATCAGAGTTTATCGTGGATCGGCCCAATGACAATATTGGGTTAACGATATTTGCGGGTGAGGCATTTACTCAATGTCCCATGACAATTGATCATGCATCTTTACTTAATTTATTGAAGAATGTTAGAACTGATATTGCAGCGAGAGGGTTAATACAAGATGGAACGGCTATCGGTATGGGATTGGCTAATGCAATAAGTCGTTTGAAAGATTCAAAAGCTAAAAGTAAAGTAGTTATACTTCTCACTGATGGAAGTAATAATATGGGTGATTTGTCTCCTATGACTGCGGCGGAAATAGCCAGAAGTTTTGGTATTAGGATATATACGATTGGGGTAGGTACGGATAAGTTGGCTCCTTATCCGAAAGAGGTTGCCGGTCAAATACAATATGTATATCTTCCTGTTGAAATAGATACAAAAGTATTGGACGATATAGCAAGAGAGACACAAGGTGGTTTTTATCGTGCAACAAATACTCGTGAGTTACAATATATATATAAAGAGATTGATAAATTAGAAAAGACTAAATTAAGTTTAAAGAAGTATAGTAAGAAATATGAGGCATATCAGCCATTTGCTATTGTTGCAATAATATCTCTGTTATTAGAAATACTTTTGAGAATAACGGTTTTTAGAAAGATACCATAATAATATGTTTAGATTTGGAAATCCGGAGTATTTATATTTATTAGTGCTAATTCCTATTTTAGCATTAGTTCGGTTTTATGTTATACATCGTCAAAAACAAAAATTACGTATATTCGGTGATTTAAATTTAGTAAAAGATTTGATGCCGGATGTTTCGGTTTGGCGCCCAAGAATAAAATTTTGGTTATTGGAGTTAGGGATAGCGGTATTGGTTATTGCAATAGCTCGTCCTCAAATTGGGACAAGTGTTATTAATGATAAACGTGTCGGTATTGAAACTATAATAGCTTTGGATATTAGTAATTCAATGTTGGCGGAGGATGTAGAGCCTAATCGTTTGGTTAGAAGCAAAATGTTAGTAGAGAATCTTATAGATAAGTTTACTAATGACAAGGTTGGTTTAATAGTTTTTGCAGGTGAGTCTTTTGTTCAATTACCTATTACAAGTGATTTTGTTTCAGCAAAAATGTTTTTGAATACGATTGAGCCATCGTTAATTGATGCACAAGGAACAGATATTGCCGGTGCTATAGATATGGCTTCAAATAGTTTTACTAAGCAAAGGGGAATAGGAAAGGCTATAATTCTTATAACGGATGGTGAGAACCATGAAGGAGGAGCAAATGAGGCAGCCTTGAGAGCGAAAGAAAACGGTATGGCTGTTTTTGTTTTAGGTATAGGAACAACACAGGGCTCACCAATTATAGTTGATGGAAGAGAAATAAAAGATATTAATGGTAATATCGTTATGTCTGCATTGAATGAGGCCATGTGTGAAGAAATTGCAAAAGCAGGTGGAGGTGCCTATATACATGTGAATAATAATAGTGATGCACAGAGGCTGTTGGATATAGAATTGGCAAAATTATCTAAGAATGAGATTTCTAATAATATGTATACAGAGCATGGTGAACAATTTCAAGTATTTTGTTTGATAGCTTTATTGGTTATCATTATTGAGATTTGTATATTTGAGCGTAAAAATCCGATATTCCGTAATATAAGGCTTTTTGATAATAGAAAAACACTCTTGCTCATTATTATGATGGCATTATTTTCAGTACCAATGTATGGGCAAGTAGATAGATCTTATATTCGTTCAGGTAATAAGGATTATAAGAAAGCTAATTACTCCGAAGCAGAGGTCTATTATAGAAAAGCTCAAGAAAAAAACAAAAAAAATCCCCAAGCCATATATAATTTGGGCAATGCTCTATTAATGCAGAAAAAGGATTCTGTTGCCATTCGTCAATATGAAGAAGCAGCACGTATAGAAACAAATATATTTCGTAAAGCAAGATCATTTCATAATATAGGAGTCATCTGTCAAAATCATAAAATGTACTCGGAGGCAATAGAATCATATAAGAATTCTCTTCGTCTTAACCCGAATGATGATGAAACCAGATATAATTTGGAGTTATGCAAACGACAGTTGAAACAGCAGAAGGAGCAAGAAAAGAAAGATAATCAAAAAATGAAGCAAAATAATAAAGAGGACAATCAAAAAGAAGATAAACGTCAGAAACAGCAGCCAAAAGATAATCAGGAACAGGACAAGCCAAAAGGTGGAATGAGTAAGGAAAATGCAGAGCAGTTGCTTAATGCTGTTATTCAGCAAGAAAAAGATGCCCAGCAGAAAATGAAGAAAGCAATGCAGCAACCTCGCTCAAGAAGAAATCAAAAGAATTGGTAAAATGAGGATATTTATAGTTTCTTTTTTAAGTTTTGTATTTGCAATATCGGTTTTTGGGCAAAAAATTATTGCGGAAGTATCACCAAATATCGTTGTTGGTGAACAGTTTCATTTGACATACACGGTGAACAGCCAGGATGTAAAAGAGTTTAGGATAGGAAAAATACCGGAAGAATTGGAAGTCTTGATTGGACCTAAAACATCATATCAATCGAGTTATCAATTAGTAAATGGTAAAGCCAGTTCTTCCCAAACACTTACATATACCTATGTTTTGTTTGCAAGTAAGAAAGGAACGTTTGTCATCCCTTCCGCCCAAATAATCGTAGGTAATAAAAGAATAGAATCTAATTCGGTAAAAGTATATGTCGGTTCAAATCCACAATCATCGAATACCAATAAAGGAAGTCAGGGTAAACCAATTGCTCATGGTTCCGGTACAAAGATATCCGGTTCCGATTTATTTGTGAAGGTCAGTGCCAATAAACGTAGTGTTTATGAGCAAGAACCGGTTTTATTGACATATAAGGTTTATACATTGGTTGATTTGACACAATTGATTGGGAAAATGCCGGATTTAAAGGGTTTTCATACACAAGAACTGGAATTGCCCCAGCAAAAGAATTTTAAAGTAGAGATGTTTAACGGACGTCCATATCGTACTGTAACATGGAGTCAATATGTCATGTTTCCACAGGTTGTGGGAAAATTGGATATACCAAGTATAACATTTAATGGTATTGTTGCGCTTAAGAATCTTAATGTGGATCCATTTGAGGCTTTTTTCAATGGTGGTTCCGGGTATACAGAAGTCAAGCATAGTATAAAAGCTCCAGGATTGACACTTCAAGTCGTTCCATTGCCAAACAGACCTGCTGGTTTTTCCGGCGGAGTAGGTAAATTCACATTATCTGTTGGTTTGAATAAGAATGAAGTTAAAACAAATGAGCCGATAAAAGTAAGCGTGACTGTTAATGGAACAGGAAATCTGAAGTTAATAAAAGCCCCAAGTGTAAATTATCCAAAGGATTTTGACAGGTACGATGTTCAAACTACAGACAAAACGGAATTGACAAGTCGTGGGGTTGAGGGAAGCATGGTATATGATTATTTGGCCGTGCCTCGAAATCAAGGAAAATTTGAAATTCCCCCTGTTGAATTCATATACTATGATTTAGAATCGAATAGCTATAAGACCTTAAAGTCTTCTAAATTGGTTTTAAACGTTTCTAAGAATCCCAAGGATGATATTGAGGTGGCAAAGTCGCAAGCATTAAGTGACAATGATATAAGAGATATTAAGATTGGGCCATCTGTCATTTCTGACGATATTTTCTTTGGTTCTTTTAGATATAAGTTGGTGTTAACGCTCTTTTTCTTATTGTTTATAGGCATGTTTTTTATTTTTAAATATAAGAAAAATGGAACAGATTGGTATAAGCAAAAAGAGAATAGGGCTAATAAGGTTGCTGCCAAACGATTGAGGACAGCCAAGAAGTTGATGTCGGAGGACAACCAAGCTGGATTTTATGATGAAGTGTTAAGGGCTTTATGGGGATATATAGGATATAAACTTCGAATTCCAGTAGAACAACTATCTCGTGATAATATAAGTCAGAAGTTATTTGACTTTGGAATTGATAATGAAATAATAAAACGTTTTATAGAAGCACTTGATGAATGTGAATTTGAACGTTATGCACCTGGTGATGCAAAAGGAAATATGAACAAAACATTTAATACTGTAATGGATGCTATTATGCAAATAGAAGATGGAATGAAGGGGAAAAAATCCTTTGGCAAAAGAATTATTGGACTGAGATTGTATTTTGTTATAATACTTGTTTTAGCTCCCCTTTCATTATTTGCTATAACAAAGGATGAGGCAGATAGTTTGTATTTGATGAAACAATACAAGTTGGCAGTAAAGGATTATGAATTGGTACTTAGTAAGGGAGTAAGTTCTGATTTATATTATAATTTGGGTAATGCTTATTATAAATCAGGTAATATAACGAGAGCTATTATAAATTATGAGCGTGCGTTGTTATTAGATCCTAGTGATGACGATATTAAGACGAATTTGCGGATTGCGAATAATAGGATAATAGACAAGATTGTTCCTCGTCCGAAAATATTTTTCGTAGAGTGGTACAATTCAGCAATGAATCTTATGAATGTTGATGGGTGGGTCGATTTAGGATTTGTTGCATTAGGTATGGTAATAATCTTTTTCTTGCTTTATTTCTTTTCTCGTCGTATTGTTCTAAGAAAGATAGGATTTTTTGGAGGAAGTATTTTTGTTGTGATATTTGTTACAGCTACAATATTTGCTTATGAACAGAACCAGAAATTGATAGAGCGTAATGAAGCTATTATTTTGACACCGTTTGTTTTGATAAAGAAAAGTCCTTCAAGTGGAGGTTCAGATCTTTTTATGTTGCATGAGGGAACAAAGGTCCAAATCTTGGATGGTGAACTGATGGAGTGGAAAGAGATACGTCTTTTGGATGGAAGAAAGGGCTGGATAGAAACATCAAACATAGAAAGAATATGATATGGATTTAGACGCATTAATACAGTTAGACAAAGAATTATTATTGTCCGTGAATGGAAGTACTTCTCTTTTTGTGGACAATTTGGCCATGGTTTTGACATCAGCAGTCACTTGGGTCCCATTATATATATCACTATTTTATATAGTGGTGCGTAATAATGAAAGTATGAAGCAAATACTTTTGATTATTTGTTGTGCTGCATTGTGCGTTCTATTATCCGGTACAGTTGATGATATGTTTGTGAAGCCCAATATTGCACGGCTTCGTCCTTCCCATGATTCGCAAATAGCGATGCTTGTTGATGTTGTCGATGGATATAGGGGAGGGAAATATGGTTTTTTTTCAGCTCATGCGGCAAATACATTTAGTATAGCGATTTTTTTCAGTATGCTTGTTCGTAGCAAGATATTCTCGGTAATGCTTATTTTCTGGTCTTTATTGAATTGTTGGACAAGGATGTATTTGGGCGTGCATTATCCGGGAGATATAATATGCGGATTAATCTGGGGTGGTTGTGTTGGATTATTTGTATATTATATTGTTTACTTCCGTATAAACCGTTATATATCAAGTGGAATGCGGTTTATTTCGTCACAATATACATCGCAAGGATATCTCAATACGGACTTGGATGTTATCATATCAGTATTAGTTTATACATTTATTTATGCATTGTTTCGTGCGTGTTTTTAATTAGAAGAAGATGTTTATGGATATAAAGAATATAAATATAAGTGATTATAATTATAATCTACCAGATGAGCGTATTGCTAAATATCCCAAGGAGGAGCGAGATAATTCTAGTTTGTTGATATATAATCATGGAGAAATCATAACGGACAGATTTTATAATCTTACGGATTATTTACCATCTAATTCATTGATGGTGTTTAATAATACAAAGGTTATTCAAGCACGTCTTCATTTTAAGAAGTTGACAGGAGCCTTGATTGAGGTTTTTTTGTTGGAACCGTATTCTCCATCCGATTATGAGCGAGTTTTTCAAACCACTCATGAATGTTCTTGGCTATGTCTTGTGGGTAATTTGAAAAAATGGAAAGAAGGAGTTTTAACGTCTGAATTTGATGTTAATGGGAAGCATATTGTTTTGACAGCGAAGAGAGGTGATTTATATCATACATGTCATCGCATAGACTTTGAGTGGAATGAAGAAGTTACATTTGCTGATATTTTGGACGCAGCAGGGGAGTTACCGATTCCTCCATATTTAAATAGGGAAACACAAGAGAGCGACAAGAATACTTATCAGACAGTATATTCCAAAATAAAAGGAAGTGTGGCGGCTCCGACTGCTGGACTTCATTTTACGCAACGTGTTCTTTCGGATATAGACATGAGAGGTATTGAGCGCGATGAGATAACATTGCATGTTGGAGCCGGTACTTTTAAGCCTGTTAAGAGTGAAACGATCGAAGGACATGAAATGCACACGGAGTATATCAGTGTTCATAAAAGTACATTGGAACGATTAAAAGAGTATAACGGTCAGGCCATTGCTGTAGGGACCACAAGTGTAAGAACCCTTGAAAGTCTCTATTATATGGGATTACGTTTATTTAAAAATGCCAATTCGTCAGGTGAAGAATTACATATTGACCAATGGGAACCTTATGAAACGACAGCAAATATTACCCCATTGGAAGCGATAGAGTGTTTGCTGGCATATATGGAGAGTAAAAAAATAGAAGTTTTGCATTCAAGTACACAGATAATAATCGTTCCTGGATACGAATATAAAATAGTAAAAATGCTTATAACCAATTTTCATCAACCGCAGAGTACTCTTTTACTTTTGGTCAGTGCGTTTGTAAATGGAAATTGGAGAAAGATATATGACTATGCGTTATCACATGATTTTAGATTTTTAAGTTATGGAGATAGCTCTTTATTAATACCTTAAAGAATAGAATAAAATGAAGATAGGAGATAAGGTTCGTTTTTTGAACGATGTCGGTGGTGGAATAATAGCAGGGATTCAGTCCGGCAATATTGTTTTAGTGGAAGATGAGGATGGTTTTCAAATACCAACGGCGATGACAGATGTTGTAGTTGTTGGTGGCGATGAGAATTATGATACAGCCAATATGGTTGATAGCGACAAGAGAAAAAAAACGATACAAATAGATGAGGAAGAGGATTATGACCCAGCTGATAGGCCGGTGACATTTAAAACACCTGTCGAGGAACGCAGAGGTGGTGATATGCTCAGTGCGTATATAGCATTTGTGCCTGTCGATATAACTTCGCTCATGTCAACTCGCTTTGAGGCATATTTTGTGAATGACAGTAACTATTATATGCGTTATCATCTTTTTACTGTTGATGGTGCTAATTGGTGCCTGAGGTCAGCAGGTGAGGTAGAGCCTAATACGAAGTTGTTCATGGAGGAGTTCGGCCGTGAGCAATTAAATGATTTGGAAAGAATTTGTATACAGATTAATTCTTACAAGCGAAATAAGAGTTTTATGCTCAAACCAGTTGTGGATTTACAGTTACGTGTAGATACGGTTAAGTTTTATAAGCTACATACATTTCAAGAGAATGATTTTTTTGAGCAATCGGCTCTAATATATACCCTCATTGAAAATGATAAACAAGAAAGAACTCTGGTTTTGGATCCGGATAAATTCAAGAAAGAGTTGATGAGCAAAGTCGTGACAGATTCAGTTAAAATCGTATCAGGAAATAAAAAAGACAAGTTGGAAGAAAAAAACTCCCCGGTTGTCATAGACTTGCATGCCAATGAACTGCTTGATACAACAAAAGGTATGTCGGCTGTTGATATACTGAATTATCAACTTGATACATTTCGTAAGACATTGGCCGAATATGCCAAACAGAAAGGTAGAAAGATTGTATTCATTCATGGTAAAGGCGAAGGTGTTTTACGACATGCCATAATAAATGAATTACGGTACAGGTTTAAGAATTATCCATATCAGGATGCTTCATTTCGTGAATACGGTTATGGAGCAACCCAGGTCACAATCAAGTAATGCAAAGCAATGAAATACGGATTTATTACAGTAGCATCTGCGGTTCCGAATGTCAGTGTTGCTGACGTTGATTATAATGTTCATGAAATGACGACGCTTATATCTCAAGCGGAGGAGCAAGGCGTGGAAATATTATGTTTCCCAGAATTGGGGATTACCGGTTATTCTTGTCAAGATATGTTTAATGATGATTTGTTGTTAAAAAAAACAAATGAATCGGTATCTTGTTTGCTTGATTTTACAAAAGAATTGAATATCATTATAATCCTTGGTCTGCCTGTTCCTGTAAACGGAATGTTGCTTAATTGTGCCATGGTCATACAGGGAGGTGATATTCTTGGAGTTGTACCTAAAGTAAACCTGCCCAATTATGGAGAGTTTTATGAGAAGCGCTGGTTTGCATCCGCTTCGGATTTGCGCTTAGAGACTATCGTAATTGCCGGCCGACAAATCATGTTGACATCCGGGCCAACCATTTTTACGACAAGTTCGGGAGCTAAGTTTGGGATTGAAATATGTGAGGATTTATGGGCGCCGATACCCCCAAGTTGTTGTTTGGCATTAGGTGGTGCCGATATAATCTTTAATCTTTCGGCAAGTGATGAACTTATAGGTAAACACGATTATCTGAAATCTTTACTTTCGACCCAAAGCGCACGACTTATCAGTGGTTATGTATATTCAAGTTGTGGATATGGTGAAAGCACTCAGGATGTTGTATATGGTGGAAATGCTCTTATATATGAAAATGGGCAGTTGCTTTGCGAAAGTGAGCGTTTTTCATTAGATAGTCAATTGATGATAACACAGATTGACATAGAAAAACTTCGTCATGAGCGCCGTGCCAACAGCACGTTTATGGAAAGGGAGCGTACTGATAGTATTCGTACAGTTAATTGTAAGCCAATTACAGAAAAGGAATTTAGACTTATTCGCCCGGTCAATCCCAATCCGTTTATACCGCAATGCGATAAAATATCATCGGCATGCGAAGAGATACTTAACATCCAGACAATGGGATTGGTAAAACGTCTTTCACATACAAACAGTAAAAAAGCTGTTATTGGTATCAGTGGAGGACTTGATTCCACATTGGCCTTATTAGTTTGTGTGCGTGCATTCGACCGTCTCAAACTTGACCGCAAGGGAATTGTCGGTGTCACAATGCCAGGATTTGGAACAACGGATCGCACTCATGACAATGCGGTTTCTTTGATGTGTTCTTTGGGAATCACCGTTAAAGAGATAAATATCTCCGAGAGTGTATTACTACATTTTAAAGATATTGATCATGATGTAAACGTGCATGATGTGACTTACGAGAACAGTCAGGCACGTGAAAGGACACAGATACTCATGGATTTGTCAAACGAAGTGGGAGGATTGGTTATCGGAACAGGTGATTTAAGTGAGCTCTCATTGGGATGGGCGACATATAATGGAGACCACATGTCCATGTATGGGGTAAATTCAGGGGTACCCAAGACACTGATACGCTATCTTGTGGGCTACATTGCGGATAATGAGATGGATGTCAAATCGAAAGCAACGCTTTGGGATATAATAGACACCCCAATAAGCCCGGAACTAATTCCGGCAGAAGAGGACGGAGAGATAAAGCAGAAAACTGAGGATTTGGTAGGTCCCTATGAGTTGCACGATTTCTTCTTGTATCATTTCTTGCGTTTTGGTTTCAGTCCCGCAAAAATATATATGCTGGCTTTGAACGCTTTTAACTCACCCCTAACAGCCACCATTAAGTATGACGGCGATACTATAAAGCATTGGTTAAAAACATTTTTCCGGCGCTTTTTCAGCCAGCAATTCAAGCGTTCATGTATGCCAGACGGCCCTAAAGTGGGGAGTGTAAGTTTAAGTCCACGCGGTGATTGGCGCATGTCAAGTGATATATCCGGGGCACTTTGGATACAAGAATGCGACAAATTGTAAGCATATATTATTATAAAGGTGTCGACAAATCATTTGTCGACACCTTTATGTTTTTATTCTTCAAGTAATCTTCCGTTATCGTTCCATTCCCCATACATAATATTCTTGCGGGTATAATCTATAAACTTACTCAGTCTGCGCTCAAATAGTGTCTGTTCCCGTTTGGCTATCTGTATCGTGTTGATACGTACACGCATATACAATGGTGGAAAATGACAGAAATTGTTCCATACAGTATCATCGTTCTGTAATATCTCAAGTATGTCTTTGTCAATGCGGAAACCATTCTCAGACATATTCGGAAGCACGGCCCTTCCCGCATCGGTCATTTTTCCAAGCCGTTCCATTCTCCGGCAGCGTTCTTTATTTAATTCTGTCCATGTGCTTTTCTTTGTCCGTGGTGTAAAACGTTGTTGCACTACACCGTCAATACGTTTTATCGTACTGTCTATCCAACCAAAGCACAAAGCCTCTTCCACAGCGTCAATATACCAGAAGTGCATGTCTCCGTACGGCCGTCCCCTTTTTACTTTCAACCAGCATTCCTTTTCAGTAGTGTGATAGGCTTCCAACCATAGGCGAAACTCCTTTCTATTTTGTACTGTTAATATATTTTGTGGTTCAGACAGGCTCATTACAAGTTGGTGTGTATTTGTCATTTAACTATGCAAAGTTAATCCAAAATTCGGAAACAGGTCGTGTTATGTTTATTTTTTTTGTCTATTAAATTATTTATTTCTATCTTTGTACAGTATAGGTTATGCCGTGGCGCAAGTTGTGAAGTAAATCGGATGGACATAGATGGTTTTTCATTCGTCGCCTTGTATATTATCTATTTGGGGAAACTATAAATACAATTTATTAATTATGAACATTAGATCTCAGTTATTGGCTGTTACAGTCCTGATGACATGTGGCATTGAGGCAAAAATCAAACGGGAGCAGAAACAAGCTTCCCCAAAGGTCGAGACCCATGCCTTGTTTTTTTATTGTCCGAATGAACGACATGGTTTTCATGTTGCTCATGTAGCCGAAAACGGCAAGAATGAACATCTGGGGCAGCTCTTTTCTTCCGATTATTCTCAGTGGGGATCAGAGAAACGTATGTATTCTCCTTTCATTACACGGCTTGATGGTAAAGGATATGCTGCCGTATTCCAGGTTAATGACTACTCTCCTTGTTTTGCCGTGGCATATTCAGACGATTTGACAACATGGAGACCACAAGACTATCCGAGGATGTCTGTGAAAGGGTGTATTGCTCCCGTGATACGTAAAGATGGCGAAAATAAGTATTCTATATTGTTTAAAACAAAGGATGGTGAAGCGAGAAAAACCGTCACGGATGCCGCTTTTCGTCATTTCACACAAGATGTCGCCATACCGGTAGGTGAATATGAGGCCGTGGTCAGACAGACAAAGAAAGACACTATTGATATTGCGGGAAAGCGACATGTCGGTTATAAGTGGGACGTGGACGGGAAACTTAAAAATGACGTGAAGACCTATTTTGATTTGTGGAATAGTCGTAACAGCCTGAATGGTGAGAAGTTGGCCGATGACGGTAAACTATTTGACAAACTTGGAGGCAAGCCGGTGAATGCCATTCTTCACATGGATGGAAAGAAACAAAAAGCAATCAGCGACAAACTGATCGGTGTGTTTTTCGAAGATATAAGTCATGCCGCCGACGGGGGACTGTATGCGGAACTGGTTCAAAACCGTGATTTTGAATATTCGCCAAAAGACCGTAACGGTTGGGGACCGTCTACGGCATGGCGCACATCCGGCAATGAATTAAGAATTTCTTCATCAATGCCTTTGAGCAAAAACAATCCTAACTACGCCATACTCACTTCCGATACATTAATTAATACTGGATGGGATGGAATTCCGGTCAAGAAAGGTGCCCAATATGAATTCTCTTTCTTTGTGAACAACATAGAAAGTAAGGCCAAGCGGTTTACTGTAGCACTTATTTCAGATGGCAATATTGTTGCTTCCGCACGTATATCAACCAAGGGCATACATGGTACATGGAATAAGTACGAGACGGTTTTGGCTGCTAACGAAAGCGTATCAAAGGCTGAATTGGCCATAATTCCCGAGAAAGATAATGAGGTTGCCGTGGATATGATAAGTCTTTTCCCAAAAGATACGTTTAACGGCAGGAAAAACGGGCTACGAAAAGACCTTGCGCAAGCAATAGCTGACTTGCATCCAAAGTTTGTCCGCTTCCCGGGAGGGTGTATGAGCCATGGAGACGGATTGGACAATATATATCATTGGTGGCATACAATAGGTCCGCTTCAAGACCGTATACCCGATAAAAATGTATGGCGTTATCACCAGACAAGGGGGCTCGGCTTCTTTGAATATTTCCTGTATTGCGAAGACATTGGAGCTGAGCCTCTTCCTGTATTGGCTGCGGGTGTACCATGTCAGAATTCTGCTCCGGACAAAGACGGTTACGGAGGGCAACAGGGAGGAATTCCAATGAAAGATATGCCGGCATATATACAGGAACTGCTTGACATGATAGATTGGGCCAATGGCGATCCAGCTACGAGTAAATGGGCAAAGATGAGAGCCGATGCCGGTCATCCGGCACCTTTCAACCTGAAATATATCGGTATTGGTAATGAGGATATTATTTCGACTGCATTTGAGGAACGATGTCTCATGATATGTAAAGCGATAAAGGAACGCTATCCGAATATTATCGTATGCGGCACTGTTGGCCCTTTCCATGCACCTTCGTCCGATTATGTCGAGGGATGGAAGTTTGCCAGGGAACATGCTGAAGTGATAGACATGGTTGATGAGCATTATTATGAGAGCGTGGGGTGGTTCTTGAATAATCAGCATTATTACGACAACTACGACCGCAAAGGCCCTAAAGTGTATCTTGGAGAATACGCCGCCCGCCAAGGGAAAGGCAATATAGACTGCGCTTTGGCTGAGGCCGTGCATCTGTGCAATATAGAGAGAAATGCCGATATAGTCACAATGACATCTTATGCTCCTCTGCTATCTAAAAACGGTCATAGTAATTGGAGTCCTGATATGCTGTATTTCGATAATGAAAAAATACAGCGGACACCGAGTTATGAGACACAACGTCTGTTTTCCACATATTCAGGAAACAGATACGTTAAATCATCGTTGAGTATTGACAGCATTGCCAGACATCGTGTGGCGGCGAGCATTGTGCGTGATAACAATACGGGACAGGCTTTCTTGAAGATTGCCAATGTTCTTCCTGTGGAATTGAATGTGACGTTAAATGCAGAAAGTATTCCTGTTGCCGATGTTGTAAGGTATGAGGGTATAAGTGGAAAGCCCGGGCAATCCACAGTAATTCCAGAACGTGGTACATATAGCGTAAAGGCAGATGGTAAGATGACCGTTACGCTACCTCCGTATTCTTTTAGGGTTTTTATGCTTTGATGAAAATGCGAAAGAAGTAAAAAGGTATATTTAAAGAGAAAATAGCGCATGCCTCTAAAAGGTTCAAACCTATTTCTGAGGCATGTGTTATTTTATTTGGGAAAAGCCATTAATGTAATGATAATATCATAAAAAAATGCCTCTGTTTTTTGTGAAATAGGATTTCAAAAATTGTTTTTTGCGTTTTAAAATTACTTTTTCTTTGCTTTATTTCGTAATAGGATACTTGTTGTGATGCGTTTGGCAGCTAATTGTCGTCTGTTTAGATACTCGTTGCGTTCCAACAAGTATCCTGTTGCACTGCAATAAGGTACCGAATGGACTGTAATTAGATGCCAATCACAAAATAACGGCTTCATAATCGTTGTTGTTTTATGCACAAAACGGGACTGTATTATGGTAATAGATTGAATATCACAAAGATAAAAATGCACATAAATACAGCCGTTATTTTCGTCCAAGAGGTTTTAATTTTCAGATAATCGAATTGTCATACGCATTTTGTCAGATTATTTGATAAAATCATATTAGGTTTTTCATCATTTTATAATAAATAAAAAGCGGGAAGCCGGAAAAATAAATTTCCTGACACCCCGCCATTATAAATATGATAAAAAGTTTTAGTATGCAAACAAAGGATAGTTTTTCATTGTTTCGTTTACCTTGCTTCTAACTCTTGCGATAACCTCTTCGTTTTCAGGATCGTTGAGTACTTCTTCGATCAAGCCGGCAATCAGAACCATCATATCTTCTTTTGCCCCGCGGGTTGTAATAGCAGGAGTTCCGAGACGTATACCGCTTGTCAGGAAAGCACTGCGGCTGTCGAATGGAACCATGTTCTTGTTTACAGTTATGTCGGCCGCAACAAGTGCGTTCTCGGCAACTTTACCTGTGAGTTCCGGATATTTGGAGCGTAAGTCGACAAGCATAGAATGATTGTCTGTACCACCGCTTACAATTGTAAATCCGCGTTTAATCAACTCGTCTGCCAATACTTTGGCATTCTTCTGAACCTGCTTCGCCCATTCCTTGAATTCCGGTTGCAGAGCTTCACCAAATGCAACTGCTTTTGCTGCGATGACATGCTCCAACGGACCTCCTTGCTGTCCTGGGAAAACTGCAGAATTGAGCAATTGGCTCATCATCTTTACCGCACCTTTAGGGGTGGTTAGTCCCCATGGATTTTCGAAGTCCTTACCCATGAGAATGATACCTCCACGAGGTCCTCGCAGTGTCTTGTGTGTTGTAGACGTAACTATATGCGCGTATTTAACAGGGTTGTCAAGCATTCCGGCGGCAATAAGTCCGGCAGGGTGGGCCATGTCAATCATTAACAATGCTCCGGTCTTGTCGGCAATTTCACGCATGCGTTTATAGTCCCATTCACGGCTGTAAGCCGAACCACCGCCAATAATCAGTTTGGGCTTATGCTCCAATGCCAGTTTCTCCATCTGATCATAGTCTACACGCCCAGTCTGTTGATCGAGGTCGTAACCGATAGCCTTATATAGAATACCTGAAGTGTTCACCAATGAACCATGAGACAAGTGTCCGCCATGTGCCAGATTCAAGCCCATGAACGTGTCTCCTGGATTAAGTACAGCGAGCAGTACGGCTGCGTTAGCTTGCGCGCCTGAGTGTGGCTGTACGTTGGCATATTCAGCTCCAAAGAGTTCTTTAACCCTGTCAATAGCCAGTTGTTCAACTTGATCAACCACACCGCATCCGCCGTAATAGCGTTTTCCGGGGTAACCTTCGGCATACTTGTTGGTAAGGTAAGAGCCCATGGCTTCCATTACCTCGTCACTAACGAAATTCTCCGACGCAATAAGCTCCATGCCTTTAAGCTGTCGCTGGTGTTCTTTCTCGATAAGGTCAAAAATCTCTTGATCTCTTTTCATTGTTACAAAATATTATGTTTAAATGTTTGAGCCCTGATACTTAGGCATTGCAAAAGTACTTATTATTTCTTAATTTACGTAATAAATAAGGTGGAATTTATACTAATTCCACCTTATCTATATTCTGTTCTTTCTCACAATAATGGCATTTCAATATTCCGTTTTCCTTATCTGTCACATGGAAAAGTGTCCGCATAGGCTCATTATTTGTTATGCATTTTGGATTGTTACATTTCACTATTCCCGATAAATCGTTCGGAGTGACAACCGGTTTCTTCGCCACCACCTCATAATCTTTTATTATATTGAGAACAATGTTAGGCGCTACAACGGATAAGCGTGAAATTTCCTCATCTGTGAAGAACTTGTCTTCGGCTTTTATTATGCCTTTTCGTTTGAGTTTTTTAGACCTGTAATTATATCCGATGGTAACCGGTGTCGACAGATTTTCAAGTCCAAGCAGGTTTACGACTTGATATGTCTTCTCCGTCGGGATATGATCGATTACGGTGCCGTTCTTTATTGCGGCAACCAACATTTCATTTTTGTTCATGATCTATCTGATTATGGTTTTATCGTTTTTCACTTCGTCCAAAGTAATTCCAAGTACATCACAGAATATTGCCTCACGGGCGAAAAGACCATTGCCGGCCTGCTGTATATAATAAGCATGGGGATTATCGTCCACATCATAAGCAATCTCATTGACACGGGGCAGAGGATGCAATATCTTCATATTGGGTTTGGCGTTTGCCAACATGTCATTTTTCAATATATATATGTTCTTCACACGTTCATACTCCATGAGGTCTGAGAACCGCTCCTTTTGTACACGTGTCATATACAATATGTCGGCATCGGCAATAACATTCTCATTAAATGCAGTATGCTCCTGGTATTTTATGCCATGCTCCTTACAATAAATCTTATATTCATTGGGCATGGATAATTCTTTGGGAGCCACAAAATGGAATGTGGGATTAAAATGGCGCATAGCCATAATCAAAGAATGCACAGTACGGCCATATTTCAAGTCGCCGACCAGATATATGTTCAGGTTTTCCAATGTCCCTTGTGTCTTATATATGGAATAAAGGTCGAGCATACATTGTGAAGGATGTTGATGTGCTCCGTCTCCAGCGTTTACGATTGGAACAGGAGAAACTTCGCTTGCATACTGTGCCGCGCCTTCTATATAATGTCGCATGACGATGGTATCCGCATAATTGGATACCATCAATATAGTGTCCTTAAGTGTTTCCCCTTTTGTACCGCTTGTTATTTTAGGGTCAGCAAAACCTATTACACGTGCGCCAAGCCTGTTTGCGGCAGTCTCGAAACTAAGACGGGTACGCGTTGACGGCTCAAAAAACAACGTGGCAATGACCTTACCTTTTAAAATCTCTCTGTTTGGGTGTTTCTCAAACTCCTGAGCCATCTCTATCATATAGAGAATCTTCTCTTTCGTGATGTCTGCGATTGTCACAAAATTATGCATTTCCATCCATTTTTGTTATTTGTTTTCTGATTTTGAGTGCTAAGTTACATATTATTTCCGATTTATTAATGGCGATTGGAGAGAAAATCGACTATATTTTTTTTATTCTAAACGAAAATAAGTATTTTTGCATCTGATACAACAGACATTGTCGGATGAATAATTCTTGATATGAGAAAAGTTTTTGTTCGTTTCCTTTGGATATTACTGATTGTCACATTACTGGTGGGAGCATTGGCTTTCTGGGCAATATCAAAGGGGATGATTGGCTATATGCCGCCTATAGAAGATTTGCAGAATCCCATAAACAGATTTGCCACGCAGGTGTATTCGGCGGATGGCAAAATAATGGGAACATGGAATTATAATAAGGAGAATAGGATATGTATAGATTATTCCCAGTTGCCGTCCTCGCTTGTGGAGGCACTTGTGGCAACTGAGGATATAAGATTCTATGAACATTCGGGAATTGATTTTTATGCACTTGTGCGTGCAGTGGTCAAACGGGGAGTGATGGGGCAGAAGAGTGCCGGTGGCGGTTCTACCATAACCCAACAGCTGGCCAAGCAACTGTACTCGGCAAAGGCTCATACCGTGATGGAGAGATTAATGCAGAAACCGATAGAATGGGTTATTGCAGTACAGTTGGAGCGTAATTACACCAAAGATGAGATAATCGCTTTATATCTTAATTACTTTGATTTTTTGCATAATGCAGTTGGAATTAAAACTGCCGCAAATACATATTTTAACAAGGAACCGTCGAAACTTAATATTCCGGAATCGGCAATGCTCATAGGACTTTGCAAGAATCCGTCTTATTTTAATCCGGTACGTAATCCGGAAAGATGTCGTGAAAGACGTAATGTTGTGTTGATGCAAATGGTGAAAGCCGGGTATTTGAGCCGGGAGTTATATGATAAGTATTCAGCGGAACCATTGAAACTGAATTTCCATGTTGCTGATCATAAAGACGGTATAGCCGCGTATTTCCGTGATTTTTTGCGTAGATATATGATGGCCAAAAAACCGGAGCGGAATAATTATACTGAATGGAACAAGATAAAGTATTATCAGGATTCCATTAATTGGGAGAACGATCCTTTGTATGGTTGGTGCAATAAGAACTTTAAAAAGAACGGTGAACCGTACAATGTATATGCAGACGGGTTGAAGGTTTATACAACGATAGACTCGCGTATGCAGCAATATGCAGAACAAGCGACACGAGATCATGTGGTTAAATTCTTGCAACCGGCTTTCAACCGTGAGAACAAAGGAAAATCCAACGCTCCTTTTTCCGGTAAACTGACAAGCAAACAGGTGCGGCAAATATTGATGCGTTCTGTCAGACAGAGTGATAGATACCATGAAATGAAGTCGTCCGGAGCGTCGGAAGATGAGATAATAAAAGCATTCAATACTCCGACCGAAATGCCGATATTTACATATCATGGTGAAGTGGATACAACCATGACGCCTCTTGACTCGATAAAGTATTACAAGTCATTCCTGCGTTGCGGCTTCATGAGTATGAGTCCGCAGAACGGTGCGGTGAAAGCTTATGTCGGAGGCTTGGATTTCATGCATTTTAATTATGATATGTGCACAGACGGACGTCGTCAGGTCGGTTCAACTATTAAACCGTTTCTTTACTCTCTTGCAATGGAAAACGGAATGTCACCATGTGATATGGCTCCCAATGTGCAACAGACGTATATCGTGGCAGGCAGGCCGTGGACTCCACGCAATTCAAGTCATAGCAGATATGGCCAAATGGTTCCGTTGAAATGGGGATTGGCACAATCGAACAACTGGATATCGGCATATCTGATGAGTAAGTTGAACCCTCAGGCTTTTGTAGCGTTGTTGCATGAATATGGTATTAAAAATCCTGATATCCATCCGTCTATGTCGTTGTGTCTCGGCCCGTGTGATGTATCTGTGGCAGAGATGGTTAGTGCATATACGGCATTTGCGAACAACGGAATACGCTGTGAACCGCTTTTTGTAACAAAGATCGAGGACAATAATGGTAATGTCATTGCGACGTTTCAGCCTCGTATGAGTGAGGTTATAAGTACGGAAAGCGCACGTATGATGGTATATATGCTTAAAGGTGTTGTTGATGGAGGTACGGCTGGACGCCTTAGGTTTAAATATAATCTTAAAGGTGAGCTTGCCGGAAAAACCGGTACGACGAACAACAATAGTGATGCTTGGTTTATAGGCTTCACGCCTACGCTTGTAAGTGGTGTCTGGGTTGGAGGAGACGATAGGGATATCCATTTTGATTCAATGCGGATGGGGCAGGGAGCGACAAAGGCCCTACCAATATTCGCCTATTATATGAAACGTGTTTTGGCAAATCCGAATTTGGAATATAGTGAACGGGACAGATTTGATATGCCCGAAGGCTATAATCCTTGCGAATCATTTGTGGATGAAAGTCTTATCGACGATAATGATATAGAAGAAATTTATGAATGAGAAAGTGACGGTTTGGAAAAACCGTCACTTCTTTTTAAACTCCATTTCTTTTGGCAGTTTCTGCCATTTTCTATTATTAGGCACTTTAAGAGAGTTGCCGCTTTCCTGCCTCAGAATATATATACTGTCATTTTTTTTGATGAAAGATACTTTTAAATCCTCACTCCCGTAATCGTTGACAAGCTCAAATTCCGATTTATCACATTCGATTATTTTTCCGGATGTTATAAGCCAAAAGAAGTTGTTGTTTTTCTTTCCCAAATATCCGGGTAAACTTCCGAACATTTCATGTCCGGGTACAATTATATTGTTTGAATGAAGATTCATTCGTATGTATACATTATACTCATCATTAAAAAAATATCCTTCGAAGTTGCTTGTTTTGTTTTGAGCGCAAATCCCAATGTTTGAGGCTATTAACAATGACACAAGCCAAATACATCTTTTCATAACTGCTTCTATATTGATTAGAAAACAAAATTACTAAATATAAATCATTAAATTGGTGTTTTTTTGAAATTTATATGTTCATTTATCGGAATTATGTAAAATAATGTGTAACTTTGCTGCCATATATTAGATTTAATATGGTAAAAAATATATCAAATCCGGACTATATCTTTGAATCAAGTTGGGAGGTATGTAATAAGGTCGGTGGTATCTATACAGTTCTTTCCACACGCGCAAAGACATTACAGGACATGTTGCATGACAGGATAATATTTATAGGTCCTGATTTTTGGCAGGAAAATGAAAGCCCTTATTTTAAAGAAGATAAAGAATTGTTCTGCTCATGGAAAAAGAAGGCTGAGGCAGAAGGGTTAAATGTTAGGATAGGGCGTTGGACAATCCCTGGTGAGCCAATTGCAATACTTGTTGATTTTAAACCTTTTTTTGAAAAGAAAAACACGATTTATACTTGGTTGTGGGACAAATATCAAGTAGATAGTTTACACTCCTATGGTGATTATGATGAAGCCTCGATGTTTTCGTATGCGGCAGCTTTGGTTGTAGAGAGTTTCTATAATGACAATATAGCTCCTGACAAACGGGTCATATATCATGGAAATGAATGGATGACAGGCTTGGGGTTATTGTATATAAATAATAAGTTGCCTCAGATAGGGACTGTATTTACCACACATGCCACAAGTATCGGACGAAGTATAGCCGGAAATATGAAGCCTCTTTATGATTATCTGTTTGCATATAACGGAGATCAGATGGCCGGTGAGTTGAATATGCAGAGTAAGCATTCCATAGAAAAACAGACTGCATTTAATGTGGACTGTTTTACAACTGTCAGCGAGATTACGGCAAATGAATGTAGGGAATTATTGGACAAAGAGGTTGATGTGGTTCTTCCGAATGGATTTGATAATAGCTTCGTTCCCCAACCGACTGTATTTGCCAAAAAACGTAAGGCTGCAAGAAAGAAACTGCTTGATTTGGCAAATGCTCTGCTAGGAGATAATCTTGATGATGAAACAATGATTATATCTACAAGCGGGCGTTATGAATTTAGAAATAAAGGTATCGATGTATATATAGAATCGATGAACAGACTGTTACGCTGCAAGGATTTAAATCGTAATGTTCTGGCTTTTATAGAGGTACCAGGTTGGGTAGGTGAGCCGCGACAAGATTTGATTGAGCGTATTAAAAGTGGAAAAAGTTTTGATACACCACTTGAAGTTCCCCAGATAACCCATTGGCTGCATGAAATGAGCCATGATAATACTTTGGGGATGATGAAGTATTTTGATATGCATAATCATAAGAATGATAAAGTCAAGGTTATATTTCTGCCATGTTATTTGGATGGAAATGACGGTGTTCTCAATATGTCATATTATGATATTGTATTAGGTAATGATTTGTGCATTTATCCATCATATTATGAACCATGGGGATATACTCCATTGGAGTCTATCGCATTTAAAGTTCCTTGCATTACTACCGATTTGGCAGGATTTGGCTTATGGGTAAATTCAGTGAAAGGAGGATATAGTGATATTGAAGACGGAGTAAAGGTGGTTCATCGTACAGATTACAATTATTCAGAAGTAGCCGATGCCATCAAAGATACCGTAACAGAGTTTTCAAAATTTACAAAGCAAGATGTAGACAAGGTAAGAAAGAGAGCGGAAGAATTATCTAAAAAGGCACTGTGGAGTGAATTTATAAAATACTATATGGAAGCGTATAATATAGCTTTGAATAGGGCTGAACAGCGTAAAGAAAATAGAATTTAATAATATAATAATTATGAAAATTAAAGCAGATTATACAAATTCTCCTCAATGGCAGGAGATTACTGTCAAATCAATCCTTCCGGAAGAATTAAAATGTCTGGATGAGATTGCACATAATGTCTGGTGGGCATGGAATTACGAGGCAAGAGATCTTTTCCGTGACTTGGATCCGGAGCTTTATCATGAAATAAACCACAATCCTGTTCTCCTATTGGAAAGACTTAGCTATGAGCGTAAGGAAGAGATTGTAAATGATAAAACTCTCATGGCGAGAATAAATAAAGTGTATGCAATGTTCCGTGAATACATGGATGTGAAACCGGATGCAAACCGTCCGTCCGTAGCATACTTTTCTATGGAATATGGTTTAAATCATGTCCTGAAAATTTATTCCGGCGGATTGGGAATGCTGGCTGGAGATTACCTGAAAGAGGCCTCTGACAGCAATGTTGATATGTGTGCCGTAGGATTTTTATATCGATTCGGATATTTCACACAGTCACTTAGCATGGATGGCCAGCAGATAGCTAAGTATGAGTCACAAAATTTCAATTCATTACCGATTGTTCGTCAACTTGATAAGGACGGAAATCCGTTGGTGGTAGATGTCCCTTATACAAATTATCAGGTTCATGCCTATGTTTGGTGTGTGAATGTAGGTAGAATAAAATTGTACCTTTTGGATACCGATAATGAAATGAATTCAGAATTTGACAAGCCGATCACTCACTCTCTTTATGGTGGTGATTGGGAGAATCGTTTGAAGCAGGAAATACTTCTTGGTATCGGAGGTGTGCTTGCTCTCAAAAAACTTGGTATTACCAAAGATATTTATCATTGCAATGAGGGACATGCCGCTTTATGTAATTTGCAACGTTTATGCGATTATATAGATGGCGGCTTGACATTTAACCAAGCTATGGAGCTTGTAAGAGCTTCTTCATTATATACAGTTCACACTCCTGTTCCGGCGGGTCATGACTATTTCGATGAGGGATTGTTTGGTAAGTATATGGGAGCATATCCGGCAAAGTTGGGCATTACTTGGGATGAGTTTATTGGAATGGGACGTAATAATCCTGATGATCATGGAGAAAAATTCTGTATGTCTGTCTTCGCATGTAATACATGCCAAGAAGTTAATGGCGTAAGTAAACTCCACGGTTGGGTGAGTCAGAAAATGTTTTCACCGATATGGAAAGGTTATTATCCGGAAGAGAACCATGTCGGATATGTGACCAATGGTGTGCACTTCCCTACTTGGACTGCTACAGAATGGCGTCAGTTGTACTCTAAGTACTTTGATAAGTCATTTATGGGTGATCAAAGCAACCAAAGTATTTGGGAGGCCATATATAATGTA
Organism: Prevotella sp. PTAC; assembly: GCF_013166535.1. Lineage (NCBI taxonomy): Bacteria > Pseudomonadati > Bacteroidota > Bacteroidia > Bacteroidales > Prevotellaceae > Prevotella > Prevotella sp. PTAC. Next base: position 106,591 of record NZ_JABKKK010000007.1, on the reverse strand, counting down.
CCAAACGAGGAGATTTGGAATACACGTATGGCTCTTAAACAGAAATTGGTTGATTATATCCGCTTGCAATTCCGTGAGGCATGGCTTAAAAACCAAGGAGATCCATCGCGTGTAGTGTCATTGCTTGAAAAAATTAATCCGAATGCATTGATGATAGGTTTCTGTCGTAGATTTGCAACTTATAAGCGTGCGCATCTGTTGTTTACAGATCTTGACCGTTTAGCTAAGATTGTAAATAATCCGGAACATCCTGTACAGTTCTTGTTTTCAGGTAAAGCGCATCCGGCAGATGGAGCAGGTCAAGGTTTAATCAAGAAAATTTATGAGATCAGCCAACGCCCCGAGTTTTTAGGAAAAATCATATTCCTTGAAAATTATGATTTCCAATTAGCTCGTCGGTTGGTTTCAGGTGTCGATATTTGGATGAATACTCCTACACGTCCGCTTGAAGCATCTGGTACTTCAGGAGAAAAAGCCGAAATGAATGGTGTCGTTAATCTGTCTGTTCTTGACGGTTGGTGGCTTGAAGGATATCGTGAAGGCGCAGGATGGGCTTTGACAGAAAAACGCACTTATCAGAACCAGGGTTATCAAGACAAACTTGATGCGGCAACAATTTATAGTCTTCTTGAACGTGAGATAATCCCGCTATATTATAATAAAAACGAAAAAGGATTTAGCGAGGGTTGGATAAAGGTGATAAAGAATTCTATTGCCCAAATAGCACCTCATTATACAATGAAGCGGCAACTTGATGATTATTATGATAAGTTCTATGAAAAAGAGGCCATACGCTTTAAGACTCTTGCTGCTGATAATTATCGTTTGGCAAAAGATATTGCTCAATGGAAAGAGGCCGTGGCAGAACGTTGGGACTCAATAAAGGTTGTTTCTTATGAGTGGGATATACCGTCAACGGGCATAGAAATGGGTAAAAACTACTCTTTGAAATATGTTATAGACGAGCAGGGGCTGGATGATGCTGTTGGTCTGGAACTTGTTTCTATTACACAGGACAAGAACGGTGAAGAGCGGATTTCAAATATAATTCCATTTAATGTAGTTGCGCATGATGGTAATTGTTATACTTTTGAAGGAAAATTAGAATCTAATAATGCCGGAATATTCAAGACGGCAGTTCGAATGTATCCAAAGTGCGATAAGCTACCTCATCGCCAAGACTTCTGTTATGTTAAATGGATAGAACTTCCGAATGCATAGAATGATTACATAGATTAAGTATAAGTGATATTATTTTAATTAGTCCTAAAAGCATTTGCTTTTAGGACTAATCTTTATGGTAAAACTTAAACCTAATTTACAGTTTCATAATCTGCAAATTAGTGAGTAGGGACAATAGGTACATGTCTCATTGTTTGATGTTGGTGTAAATGGTATAGACATATTGAATATCTCATTAATTGTGTGAGACAGCAATTCTTCAAATTCTTTTTTTACATCAAATATATCTATTACAGGTTCTTTAGATAAGCATAGAGTAGGATCATAGCTGTCTTTTGTTGAAGCATGTTGTATAAACAATAATGCTGGACTTACTGGTAGATGTGAAATGTCAGTATTTGCAGACGATCGAATAATAAGACTGTATAAAAATGATTGAAAATAATAATCAATATGCTTGGAAATATTTGAAGTGTCAAAAATATCATCTATATTGTTTAAAGATTCAATATTTTTATTGCCTGTTTTATAATCAATGACTCTTATTCGCTTACCGAATTTATCTGTAATACAGTCTAATCTATCAACACGACCTCCTATTGTAGTTGTAAAAGATGTGGCATTAATACTAATATTCCAGTCTGCGATAACGTCTTCTTCCAGACTTATGATTTGAAATGGAGTAAATTGCATATCTATCTTAAGCAATTTTCGAATATATGTAATTATGACTTGACGGTTTATTAAATGCAATCCGGTATAATTGGGGCGTGATTTTTTTTCTGATTTAAACAATTCTTCCATAAAAGCTTCATCAACAATGTCTTCTATTTGCTTGCGGTTGTCTAAACATTCTTTTAAACATTCATGTGTAATGATGCCATTATTGATTGTTTGCAGATTTTGATATATTTTCTGAGATGCCGAATGAAATATATTTCCGAAAACCCGATTGTCAATCTTATCTATGATGTCCTCTTCTTTATCTTTTATTCCACATACATAATTATAATAAAACTGTTTGGGGCATCTCATATATTGATTAATCGCAGTGGGAGTGAGTAAAGGTGAATTTACTCTTTCTTTGTTTCTTTCACTGTTTTTATCAAATCTATTTATAAGCAAATCAGCGATTGTTTTATTCTTATCGATTTCTTTTGTTTCAAATATCATTGGTTTAGAGTCTGCATGCAATGTTTTATTGATTACATTATGGTTGCTTTCCACCATTATTTGTAGCATGAAACGACTTAATTCGCCTCTCGTTTGACTTTCCGTGGAACTATTATATAAAACTGTAATATCTTTTGCCCGTTGCAGCAATCTATAAAAATAATAGGCATATATGGCTATTTTGTTGTCTATTGTAGTGAGATTGTGTGCTTTACGAATATTATAAGGAATAAAAGAGTTGTCATTTATATCTTTGGGCATATTACCTTCATTGACAGATAAAATCAATAGATTGGTGAAATCAATATTTCTTGTTTCCAATACTCCCATGATTTGTATGCCTTCAATAGGCTCTCCGTGAAATGGTATTGATGTTGTATTAACGACTTGATTAATTAACCGTTGATAAGTAATAACATCAACATTCAAATCACCAGATAGTATTAGACTATAGAATCTATTTATCAATGTATATGTGCGAAATAATGATTCGTGCAGTAACGGATGCTTGATCTCTTTTACATTTGAAGCTATTTCTTTTATTATATCAATAATCCATTTTGTTATAGATTCAATCAATGAAACCCCTCCACTATTATTTATATTCTGAAAGAGTAAAGTACAACCTTTGTCTATACACAATAATTCAGGAGTAGGATAATATTCTTTTTTTTCTTGATTTAGAGCATTATAAAGCATATTATAGTTTTTTGAAATATACTTTATATATGGGTGTTGTAAAATATAATTAACATCTTTCAGTCTATATTTCCCGGAAGAAGGGATAAAACCATTGATTTGCAATGAAATCAATAACGACAAAAAAGATGCTATTGAGGTTTGTGATAAAGGATACCCAGTCGTTATATTTATGGAATTTACATCATCTGGAATGCTATATATGACTGGTAATAATAGATTTTCATTGCACAATATGATTGCAGTACGTGCTCCGGCAGATATTCTATCTTTTTCTTTCAACCATGTACTTACATATCGGGCCTGTACATTTTCAGTTGAAGCAGAAATACATGTAATGTTTTTAGGTTTATTGAAATTATTATATATATCATCATTATTAGTGTCTAATTCATTGGGGAAATCACTTAAATATGAAGAAATATAATGTCCGGCCTCATGGCCATTCATATTATGGTTTTTCATATAATACAGATCAAAGTCCCAATAAAAAACAGCTTTCCCTTCTTTTTTTAAGCGCTTAAAAAGTTTTTTTTCAACTTCCTGAAGAACATTAAATCCAACAAATATGTATTGTTCGTATTTGAACTCAACATAATTGTCATTGGCAACTTGTTTGTATAAAGCTCCTTCATAAGTCTGTCTCTCAATTCTTAATTTGCTATTGAACAATTTATAAATATCATATATCCTGTTCCAAAGATTTAAAAAGCGTTTTTTCAATTCAGAATTATGCTCCTCATTGAAATTGCTGAAGAATTTTTTTAATACTTTTATCTGTTCTTCATTTAAATATGATATATCATCCAATTCATGGATGTCTCTCACATTCATAAAAACTTTCCTTGCGTCAGCCATGCTTTTGTCTATATCATCAAAATCAGAAAGAAGCATTTGCCCCCAATTATAAAAATGATCAAGGGTTTCGGAACTTTTAGTACATTCAAGAAAGCATTTATGCAATTCACATATCAACTTTATCGGATCAGCGATTGTAAATGACGAGTGTGAGCGGAAAAGCTCACTAATTGTTATATAATTAGGACACCATATAGGCTTTTCTGTAATTTGGGCAAGATATTCATTAAAAAAGAGAGAAGCTCGCTTATTAGGAAAAACAATAGCTATCCTGGATAGATCAGAACCATACTTATCTACTATATCTTGGGCTACATATTCTAAAAAATCTTTCATAACTTTTCTATTTTGTTACTATATACAAACCATAAATATCCTTCTATTCTCTTATATCCCATGTTTGCAGCTAAATTCATATATTCCTGCAATTGTTGTTTGTATTCTTCACGAGGAATACCGAATTTAAAATCAACTATGATCATTTTGTTGCCGTCAGTCATAACTCTATCAGGTCTGCGTATTTGGACAGAGCCGTTTGTCTTGTCTTTATATAATATGGCGCATTCGTTATGTATATCCCATTTCCCAGAGAACCAATCAGCTATTTTTTTATTTTCAAGTCTTTCATTTAACATTTTTCTAATATCACTTTTGGTAAATGAATTAAGTATCCCATCTATTTCCAAATTCTCTAATGCTATTTCAATATCTTCTGTTGTGTGTATTTTTGAAAAAATATGATGCAGAACATTACCTGCATTGATATATTCCATTCTTGCACTATCTATGTCATCATTTCCAATGAATGTACGACTTTTATTGCTTTGCCTAAACTCAATCTTTTCTTTGAATGTCTTCAACTGGATTTTAATAATTTCTGGTTTTTTCAGGAATACATTTGATGATTTTTTTTCCTTATTGCTTTTTTCTTCACAAATACTCCCATATTCAAATTCAATGGGAATAGATTTATTCTCCTCTTTAATGAAGTTTGTTTGCAGTTCTTTGGCTATGTGTGGTAAGCATAATTGGATAAGATTAGATCTTGAATTTGTGGTATCTCTTTTGCCAATAACAAATAAATTGTCACATGCCCGTGTAAATGCAACATATAAAAGGTTTAGATTATCAACTGTATTCTGTAAATACTCATGATGATAATCTCTTTCATATATAGTGCCAATCATACTTTTGCTATAGTCGATTGGAGCGATAGGCAATTTGTTGTAAGGAGATATATTAGGTTTACACCATAATATATCTCTTTGTGTTATTTGCCAGTCACAAAATGGAATGATAACGTTATTATATTCCAACCCTTTACTTTTATGTATGGAAATTATTCTAATGCCTTCAAAACTATCGCTTTGTATAGTTTTGTTACATGTGTTGGAATCCCATTCTTCCAAGAAATTAGCAATACATGGAACGTTATTGGATATAAATGTATCTAAATAATCATAGAACGCACATATATATGCACTTTGTCCTTTAATCTCTTTAAGCTTAAATATATCAAGTAATCGTTCTACCAGCTCATACAAAGGCATTTCTTGAAGATTTGCTATTTCATTTGTAAACTCATATGGCAAAATATTCTCTGAATCCTCATGTATAAAATAACATTCATCATAATCATCGTTCTGTGAACTGATGTATGCTTTCATTAATGCCAATTTGGTAATTCGATCATTAGGTTTTATTAATAAACGAAGTGACAATATGAGTATGTTTATAGAAAGTGATGCACTAAGTCGGAATGCCTCGTCTGATACAATATTAAACTCCGGCTCATTTTTTGTAAAGTATTCCGCAATAATAGGAATATATTTATTATTACGAACCAATATGGTAATATTATTTGATGAAATACCATTGTCAATTAGTTTATGCAATGAATTTCTGATCTCTTCTAAAACACAATACTGGTAGTTTTCTTTTGGCAACAGTTTTATATTTATATATCCCTTATCCTGACGTTTATCCGGTATCGTTTGGCAAACATCTGCATAAGCTTGTTTGAGTAGAGTAGAATAGTTTGAGTCATATATTTTATCACATTCTATTTCAATTGCTTTTGAAAAGAAAGTATTATTAAAAAGAATAATATTCTTTTGTGATCTGTAATTTGTTTGTAATGTTTCTATTTTTAATTGTTGATTAGGGCGTTCAAATTGTGACTCTATGCTATTTAATAATTCCCAATCACCTGAACGCCATCTATATATACTTTGTTTGACATCGCCGACAATTAGATTTTTTGTATCTTTATGACTCATGCACTCTTTTAATAAGATCTTAAAATTCTCCCACTGTATATAGCTTGTATCTTGAAACTCATCTATCATTATATGCTTCAAATAACTGCCTATTTTTTCAAAAATGAAAGGGGAATCGTCGTCACCAATTAAAGATTTTAATAGATTTTGTGTATCACTTAATAAAAAACAGTTATTTCTTTCATTTATTTCTCTAACTTTTTTTTCAATTATATCTAATAATCTAAGTTGGTATAGATGACGGAGAGTAAGATCTGAAGATTTATATTTATTCCATTGGATAGGACGTTCTTCGAATGCCTTTTTTAAAATGGGCATTAATTTATCTGTTGCGACTTTATGTATATAGTTTTTTTGAGGATGGGTCTTTGTAGACCATTTTTCTGCAGAGTTAAGACATTCTATGACACGTTTTTTCTCTATGGATTCATCGAAAATTCCATTATTAATATGCAAGAAAAAACCTGCAACCCCACTTGACTTGTTAGATAAATCATCTATGGACAGGTTGGCTTCTTCGAGTGTGCTGAAAAAAGTTTGTGCAATTCTTTGCATGTAGTTTTGTGCGGTTTCCTTGTCTTTCCTAAGAACTGTGATGTATTTCTCAAAGAAATTACCGTTATCAATAATTAGAGCTAATGACTGACTTTCTTGTTTGTAGTAATCATTAAATATTGTTTTCCCAAAATTCTTTATATGATGAATAACATTCCAACTTTTATCATCAGAAATTTTTTCATTAATGTAAGAGATTATCCATTGTAGGATATTGTTATTTTCATCCAATTCTTCAATAATCTCATCTACAGCTTTTTCTTCTATTTGACTATCATTTAGCTCTAAACGCATATTTATATTAATATCCAATTCTCTGGATATATTACGAAAGATTCTTTGAAAAAAAGAATCGATAGTCTCAACTTTGAAATAACTGTAATTATGCATCAGAAAGTTTAATGCGATTCCGGCTTGCGATATTACTTTACTGTGTGATATACCTAAATCTTTACATATAGTTTCTGCATATACATTAGAGTCGGGAAGTTCTTTCCAAATACCATATAATTGGCTTAAAATTCTCATTTTCATTTCTTCTGTTGCCTTATTTGTAAAAGTAACAGCAAGAATGTGTTTGTAATCAAGAGGATTTTTGATTAATAATTTTATATACTCTGTTGCCAATGTAAATGTTTTGCCACTTCCGGCACTGGCCTTATATATAGTTAGCGGTAAAAGCTTATCAATAATATTGTTCATTACCAATTCCTAAATAATTCAAATGTAAATTTATATCCGATTTCATAAAATCCTCCATTTAGAAGACTTCCAAATATTCCTAGTGAAAAGTATCTGTTTGTAATTCCATATCCAACTTCAAAATAAGGGCGTGTATGCTCTATTTGTAATGCACTAATATAAATGCTTTCGTTTTCAATATACTTACCGCACCAGGGGAGCCAAGTTAGAAATAACAAAGGGGATTCATAGGACATATTGGTACGAATGTAATACTTTGAAGCATTGTACCATTGACTGTTTAATAATTGAAATTGCCCAGTCCAATCGTTATCTTCATTTGGAAGATAGTTTTCATGAAAATTAGAAAAGTCAACAAAGAATGATGTAGAACGATTTGTATAGAACCCGCAACCAGTTCGGACTGTATATCGTTTTAGATTCTGCCATTTTTTTTTGAAAGATAAATCAAATTCCCATTTTTCGTACTCCATATTTGACATTAAGAATTTTGATATGCAACGTTCGTAGTTTGCAGTAATAATTGGTCCTTTTGAATTTAGATTCAATTGTATAGATATATTTGGAGCAAAACTACGATATGAAGTAGGTTTGTTCAAATCAGCCATATTATTTTTATTTACTGCATTTCTATAATGATAAATGCATCCAAATAATACTGATATATGTTTATTTATATTGGTATTTGTTGATAATTTTAGAATGTTATCATTGAAATAATCTAATTTCAGAGTTGAAAAATCTATAGTGTCACGATTTTCATTTTTAATGATATCTAAAACTCTTGAATCAGTTATCCGATTTCCTGTAGCGAAAACAAACTCAATCCATCTATTTTTTTTTCTATTGAATGTATATCGTAAAGGAGCGGTAAGGTATATTTTTTTTATTTTAAAGTTATATCCAAAATATGGATTAAATGAAATTTGTTTGTTGTATGAAAAGTTATAATGACCGTTAATCCTCATTTTATATGATAATCCACGACTATGACCATAACTTAGGTAAAGAGGGTTAAATATAGGCGAAAGACGCAAATAGGCATTATCTGTCTCTGCTTTCATTGAGTTTAAAATATGATCACCGATTATATCCCAGGCTACTTCTTTTATTTTAGATGCCTGAGTTTGTTTTTTATCGTAATCGATAGTATCATTATTACTTTTTTTATTGAAATATTCATTATATATACTATCTTCTGTATTTGTAAGAGGTATAGGACGCACCTTATTCATCAAAATATAATTTGATGTGTTCTTTATTGAATCAGAATGAAAAATATTGGTTTGCGGATCATAAAATATATCAAAAGAAGCCTCAATATCGTTTCCTAAAAACTTAAAATAAATCTTTGTATTACTATATTGTGGTAATATCAAATTGTATGAATTATTTGTTCTCATATCTATATTTGTCATAAACCTGATCATATCATATTCTCCGGTAAAACTTGTATATTCAATTCTTCCAGTAGAATTATTAACATGACAAAAACCTTTTATGAGTTGAGTACTGTTTACTCGTGGCTCAAATAGTATTTTAGTGTTTTGACTACTTATGCTGTCTATTATATACTTATAAAATTTCCTGTTATTATAATTAAAAGGGGACAGAACTTTATCATTAAATAATGACATTTCATATAATTGTGGGATTGTATATTTGAATATTACAGGCATTATTTTACGATAATGAGAAATGTTGCCTATTGCTACCTGTGGTTTTATTTCATAATTAACAATATTATTGAATACTATTTTGCCATAGGTCTCTCCAATATAATGTCGTTCTCCTTTAGCTATTGTATACATTGTTGGAATTAAAAATAGGGTAGGGTTGCGCCTTTGGGTTTTAAAACTATATTTCAAATATATACCATACTCCTCACCCTTTATCGGTTCCGTATAATTGCGCTTATATGAAAAAACTTTATTGAAAATAAGAGAATCATTGATTGGTTTACATAAAATAATACTGGGTATAAAAAAATATATACCCAGTACTATTAATATTATGGACCATCTTTCTTTCATAGTCCAAAAATAATAATAAAAAATTGATCTTGCAAAAATATTCAGAAGCTTTATCCTAAATATTTCATAAGAATCTTCGCATTTCCACTATCTCGAAGTTTGGCAATACTTTTTTCACGTATTTGACGTACTCTTTCTCTAGTCAATCCCAATTGGTCTCCAATCTCTTCTAAACCTTTTTCGTGACATCCGATTCCAAAACATTCACGAATAATTGTTATTTCTCTTTCTTTCAGTACTTTATTAAGCACACTGTTAAGTTCTTGTGCCATTGATTCGTGATCAACATGGCGGTCTGTACGGCTGTCATCTCCGCTTGCCATCACATCCAACATGCAGTTGTCCTCTCCATCTTGAAAAGGAGCGTCGATAGATACATGATGCCCGTCAGCCATTAGACTTTGCCCGATTTTCTCTTCATCTAGATTTGTAGCCTCACTCAATTCTGCCACAGATGGATGACGTTGATTTTCTTGTTCAAATTTGTTGATTTCATGATTTATTTTATTCAATGAGCCAACTTGATTTAATGGCAAACGAACAATACGACTTTGCTCAGCTATGGCTTGCAATATGCTTTGACGAATCCACCATACCGCATAAGAAATAAATTTAAATCCTCTTGTTTCATCAAATTTTTGCGCAGCTTTGATAAGTCCGATATTTCCTTCATCAATAAGATCCGTCAGACTGAGACCTTGATGCTGATATTGCTTAGCAACAGACACAACAAACCGAAGGTTTGCCGTAACTAATTTATCCTTAGCGCGCTCACCTTCCGGACCTCCTTTTCGAATTTTTTGGGCAAGCTCAATTTCCTCATCAATAGATATTAGAGGAGCCCGTCCTATTTCAACAAGGTACTTGTCCAATGCCTCACTGGAACGATTGGTAATGCTCTTTTGGATCTTTAATTGTCTCATTGCTTAATTTATATGTAATTTAAAATTAAATTTTTGATGATAAAATGTGTGTAATAATTATATTCAAAAAACGTTGCAAAATTACAAAAAAAACGAATACAGTGTATATCCATATATAAATATTTAAGTTAAAAACACACAAAAAATGGTAAGCTGTTGTGTCTATCCTATTATTTTAGAAATATATAACGTATATTTGCAATCCAAAATTATATATAATTAAGCTACTAATTACATTAAAAATACATGAAAAAAATATCTTTATTGATTATTGTAGTTGTATTTTTTTCAATATCATTGTTGGCGCAGAAAGCTACTGATTCAAGTCGTTTAACTACTGCTTATCCCCAATTTAAACCTGCAATAATAACTTTAGAAACTGGTAAAGTTATAGAGAAGGAGGCTGTTAATGTTTTTATGGCAAATGGTGCTTTGTTATATAAACATGGGAAAACAACCATGCAGGCAGAGATGAAGAATGTGAAAAAAGTCGATTTCGCAGACCGCACATACCTCAAAGTTGATACGATATTGGCGTATATTGTTGACACACTGAAAGATAATAAACTTTTATGTGCGACATTGATAGATTTGGAAGCATATAAATCAGAGATCTTGAATAATAAGCAAATAACAAATTTGGAATTGGGTTCTTATGTTAATGTATCAACAATGGATTTATCTGATATAAATGAATATCCTCTTGTCAATTATTATTATTACGAGCTAAATGGTGAGATAATAAAAGTTCATGAGCGGACTATTACAAAGAAAATCTCAAAGAATAAACGAACGCAGCTCAATACGTTGATGCAAGCACCTGATTTTAGTTGGGATGATATAAAATGGTTGATGAGAGTATTAAAAATAATGACATGAAATCATGTCGTTATTTTTTTAGATAATGGGCATTATGATAAATAGCAATATCAAAACATTGCATAAACAAATTATTTAAATCAATAAAAACAAATGAAAAGAAAACTATTAACTTTAATCGCTTATGTCCCATTAATGGCATTGGCACAAACATTTGATTTTGACATGACGCAAAATCAAAATGTCTATTCGGATTCAATTGGATACGGATATGATATATTACCAGCTCCCAATACAACAAGTAAGTCTCCTTTTTATTTTTCAGTAAAAGTTCCGGATGGTAATTATAAAGTAAAAGTTGAGATTGGCTCAAAGAAAAAGAAAGCCATGACAACCATTCGTGCGGAGAGCCGTCGGTTGTTAGTTGAGAATGTTGCCACAGCCAAAGGAAAAACAGCTGTTTATGAATTTGTGATAAATAAACGCTCTCCTCAAATCAATGATAAATCTAAAGTACGGATTAAAGAACGTGAAAAAGATTATCTGAACTGGGACGATAAGTTGACATTGGAATTCAATGGTGACGCTCCGGCTGTCAGAAGCATCCATATAGAACGAGATGATAGTTGTCCCACCGTATATTTATGCGGTAATTCGACTGTTGTAGATCAAAATAATGAGCCGTGGGCCAGTTGGGGACAAATGTTTCCGAGATGGTTTGATGGTAATATCGCTATAGCCAATCATGCAGAAAGTGGATTGACGGCAGGTTCTTTTATCGCACAAAATCGTTTGATAAAGATTATGTCAACATTGAAACCTGGTGATTATGTAGTGTGTGAGTTCGGGCATAATGATGAGAAAGAGAAGGGGCCTGGTTCCGGAGCATGGTATCATTATTCTAGGAACTTAAAGATTTTTATCGATAACGTGCGCTCTAAGGGAGCTACGATTATTTTTTGTACCCCTACCCAACGCCGTCGTTTTGATGAAACCAAGAAGCATATTATAGATACTCATGGTGATTTTCCTGCGGCTATGAAAGCTGTTGCAGAAAGGGAGGATGTTCCTGTAATAGACTTAAATCAAATGACACGTGAATTCTTTGAAGCTCTTGGATACGAGGATAGTAAGCGCTCGTTAGTACATTATCCTGCGAATACATTTTCAGGACAGGAAAAGGAGCTTGCTGACAATACCCACTTCAATCCGTATGGTGCATACGAAGTAGCAAAAATGGTTGTTATGGGAATGAAGAGACTTAATCTTCCACTGTTGAAATATCTTAGAAATGATTTCAAGGATTTTGATCCAAGTCATCCGGATGATTGGAAAACATTTAAATGGAGTCCGTCTAAGACAGCGGATTTGAAGAAACCTGATGGAAATTAAATAATACAAATAAAGATAATGAAAAATAGATTTATGACAATTATGGCCTTGATGTTTGTCGCTGGAAATGCGGCCGCCCAATCATGGCCTGTTACTGCGATTGAGGCAAAACCCGGTGCACGTTGGTGGTGGCTTGGATCGGCTGTGAATGAGAATGATTTAGAATGGAACATGAAAGAGTATTCCAAAGTCGGTATCGGAGCATTGGAAGTTACTCCTTTATATGGCGTTCGAGGTAATGAGAAGAATGAGTTGCGTTTCCTGTCCTCACCCTGGATGGAAGCATTCAGGTTTGTTAAATCAGAAGGAAACAAAAACGGTCTTCTTATTGACATGAACAATGGCACGGGCTGGCCGTTTGGCGGTCCGAATGTTCCAATAAATGAGGCTGCCGCAAAATTAGTCCATACGGATATTACTGTTACTGGCAAAGAACTCCGCGGCGGAGTGAACATTAGTGTGACAGATGCAAAAGAGAAGCCGTTCGCAAAATTAAGCAGAGTCATGGCATATGGCAATGGAACGGTTGTTGACCTTACCTCAATGACAGATGCGAACGGTATTGTAACATGGAAGAAAGCTCCGAAAAAACAGAGTTTTAGAATTATATCTGCATATTGTTCACGTACACGTCAGCAAGTAAAACGTGCCGCTCCTGGTGGGGAGGGATATGTCATGGACCATTTTGATAAAAATGCCGTGGCTAATTATCTTCAAATGTTCGATAAGGCATTCGAGAGCAATAAGGTGCCCTACCCCAACTCTTTCTTTAACGATTCCTATGAAGTTTATAAGGCGAACTGGACTCCACGTCTGTTTGAAGAGTTTGAGGCTCGCCGTGGTTATAAGTTGGAAGAGCATCTGTTGGAGTTGCTTGGCGAAGTAGAAGATAAAGACAATAAAGTGCTTGTAGATTATAGAGAGACCCTAAGTGACCTGTTGCTGGAGAATTTTACTAATCAGTGGACAGCTTGGGCACATAAGCATGGAGCGAAAACACGTAATCAGGCTCATGGGTCTCCGGCAAACCTGATTGATGTTTATTCGGCTGTTGATATTCCGGAAATTGAAGGTTTCGGCCTTTCGGAATTTGGTATAAAAGGCTTGCGCCGGGATACCGGTTTCACAAAAAAGAACGACAGCGATGTCTCAATGTTGAAATATGCTTCCTCTGCTGCCCATATCAATGGAAAGACCTTGGTGAGCAGCGAGACATTCACATGGCTTACAGAACATTTCCGCACTTCTTTATCACAATGCAAACCTGATATCGACCTGATGTTTACATGCGGCGTAAATAATATGTATTTTCATGGTACATGCTATTCACCCAAAAATGATGTCTGGCCTGGATGGAAATTTTATGCATCGATAGATATGAGTCCGACCAACAGCATTTGGCATGATGCTCCTTATTTCATGAAGTATATAGAGCGTTGCCAGAGTTTTTTGCAAATGGGACAGCCAGACAACGATTTCCTCGTTTATCTCCCGATACGGGATATGTGGGCAGAGCGTAAAGGGAAAGGCCCGGGCTCGTTGTTAATGCAGTTTGACATACACTCGATGGCAAAGAAAGCGCCTGAATTTATAAAGAGTATCATTGAAATAGACAAGGCCGGATATGACTGTGATTACATTAGTGAGAAATACCTGATGGGCACGTCTTATAAAAACGGTATGCTTGAAACAGCGGCCGGAACTCGCTATCATGCACTCATAATACCCGGTAGCGGACGTATGCCCCAAAAGGTTCGTGAGCATATTGATATGCTAAAATCCCAAGGAGCAGTGATTATATACGGGACTTCTGCGGCAGATATGGCCAAGGCAGCCAAGGCTGAGACAATGAAGAGCAAGTACGGATTGCGTATGATACGCCGCAAGAACGACACCGGACATCATTATTTCATAGCCAACTTATCTCCCAATGACATAAAAACCCGCATTCCACTGACCGTAAGTTATGTCGATGCCAGATGGTTTAATCCTCTAAATGGTGAAATATATGCTACGGATACAGATGACAACGGTATATTTATCAATCTAAAAAGTGGTGAATCCATGATTTTGCAAACATATAATGCCAAACAAAATGGAGCTACAGTTGAGCATAAAACAGAAATTGCAGGAATGGGAAAAATCCTTAACGGTAAATGGGATTTGGAATTTTGCAACAGCGCTCCCGCTGTATCCAAGAGTTTCAAACTGGATAAATTACAGACATGGGAGACTCTCGATGATGATTCTGTAAAGGTCACAATGGGAACTGGAGCATATACAACACATGTATATATGACGGCTCAGGAGGCAAAAGCCGACTGGCTGATTGATTTGGGTGATGTGAGAGAAAGTGCGAGAGTGTATATTAACGGTAAATTTATCGGATGCGCATGGTCTGTGCCTTTCACTTTGAATTGTGGAAATGTTTTTAAGAAAGGTGACAATGTTGTACGTATCGAAGTTACGAATCTTCCGGCCAACAGAATTTCAGATCTTGACCGCAAGGGAGTGAAATGGCGCAAGTTTAAAGATATAAATGTGGTAGGTATAAAATACAAGAAATCCGGATATGAAAATTGGGCACCGGTTGAAAGCGGACTCAATTCAAATGTCGTTTTATATCAATATAAATAATCCCACAATTAAAAGAGAGCCGTGAGTCATTATTGCTTGCGGCTCTCTTTTCTATATATTAAATTGTATCGTGATAAAATTTGTATTATAGTATATTATGATGTATATTTGCAACAAGAAGTTACGAAAAGAGTGTAATTTATTGGAAATGAGCGTAGGTTAATTGCTCTTGATAGTAATAGGTTACGATTTAGTTAGTTATCTACTGCATTATCCTTCTGCGCGTTGCGTAACCTTCAAAGAACTCTTCGTATGCAAAAGTAGCTATTTAATTCGAGATTTTGATATAAACTCCCGTTTTTTATCCCCTCATTCATAAGAATTTTCCGTAAAAGCGGTATTGTCCGTCGGCACACCATTGCCCAAAACGAGTTTGGAACAAACGTGTGCCGACTACCGCATAGCTGGAGAAAAGGGCATTGCCTCACGCCTAAACGATGTTTAGACAGATGAAGCAATGCCCCTTTCTTTTGCGCCTATGCCAAGAGGTGCTTTTACGGGTTTTCAAATGATTTTTCTTTTTTCGCTGTCTCTTTTGCCGGAAGCGGAAAGTGAATGCAGAGTGTGTCAGCCTGCCCCATGAATGAAACAGGCGCCCACACACAGCCGGACAAACCGGGAAGAATGATTGTTGCCACCCGGCTGAACAAGTTCCGTCGGATCGGAAACAATCATACTTCCTTTGTTGTGGTTTGCCCTTTTCACGCTTCCGGTGATGTCTTTTTCCTTTTGGTGATTCTTTTTTTTACGGATTTTCCCCTGAAGTTTTTTTCTACACAATCTGCCTCTGTTTTCGTTTACCTCCATTTTGCGCCTTTCAGTAAGCCGCATCAGTCAGTCATTTTCGTTCTGGGCGCAAAGGTAATTCCGGGATTGGACGGGAAAGCAAGGTCAAGCCTCCTGTTTTCGGTAAAAATCTCCAGCCCTGCGGGTAGTATTTTGACCGAAAAACCTTGCATTCCCTAATCCCTACCTTTTCAAGCACCCGAAACGAAAACGACCGATGCGACAGAAAGACGCATAAAAAAAATGTCGGATAAACGAGAGGCAGATAAGATAGTTTGAAACTCAACTCCCTCAGCTCTTGAATCCGCATTAAAAACAAAAAAATCAAAAACAGCGAAGATATGACGGCAACGGCAAATTTCAGACAAATGGCGCAACACATCGGGTTGG
Source organism: Prevotella sp. PTAC (assembly GCF_013166535.1). Taxonomy (NCBI): domain Bacteria; kingdom Pseudomonadati; phylum Bacteroidota; class Bacteroidia; order Bacteroidales; family Prevotellaceae; genus Prevotella; species Prevotella sp. PTAC. The sequence continues at coordinate 90,163 of NZ_JABKKK010000007.1, read as the reverse complement.
CGATATGCGGCTTGATGATGCGCACCGCCTTCGGGGTGTTCGGCATCCTTTGGGGCATCATCAGAGAGATTGTAAACGGAGTGTTCCGAGTGGCGATAGGTGTAATCGTGGCTATCCTTTCCACCATTGCCTTCTTTGGCTTCATCCTTTGGTTATTCACCCTTTAACCCTTACCGACATGGCAAAAAGAAACAGCAAGACGGCAGCGCAGCAGTGCAGATATTACGAGGTGGACAACATCTTCGTGTATATGGTGGAAACGTACATCAACGGCAATTTTGAAACTTTCCGAAGATTGTACCACGAACTGAACAAGGACGCACGGAGGGATTTCATGGACTTCCTTCTCAGCGAGGTAGAGCCGACCTATTGGAGAGAGATACTGAAACAGATAATCTAAAAATGACAGCGATATGAAAGGAACAGACCATTTCAAGAGAACGATATATATGTACTTGGAACAGCGTGCGGAGGAAGATGCGCTATTTGCAAAGAAGTACCGCAACCCTGCCAAGAACATGGACGAGTGCGTGACCCACATTCTGAACTATGTGCAGAAAAGCGGTTGCAACGGTTTCACGGACGGAGAGATATTCGGGCAAGCCATCCACTACTATGAGGAAAACGAGATAGAGGTGGGCAAACCGATGGACTGCCAAGTGGTTGTGAACCACGTTGTGAAACTCACGGCAGAGGAAAAGGCGGAGGCACGTCAGAACGCTGTCCGCAAATACCAAGAGGAGGAACTCCGCAAGTTGCAGAACCGCCACAGACCGTCAGCGAGAAAAGAAAACCAACCCCAACCCTCATTATTTGATTTAGGCTTATGAAACCGAAGACCAAGATACAGAAAGAGGTGGCAAGACTTTCCGCCAACCTTCGCCCCATATCAGCGACACAAATAGATTGGGCATACCGCCACTGCGTTGAGCATATCGGCTACCGCACCAAGAAAGGGAACATCACCTGTTCCGACTGCGGTCACGAGTGGCACAGCGACAGCGGACTATGCGACACCCTTGAAGGCTGCACCTGCCCCAAATGCCATGCCGAACTCAAAGTGCAGGACACACGCAGACGCATCTACAAGGAAACGCAGAATTTCAGCGTGATAACCACCTGCAAAGGGTATCAGGTAATCCGCGTGGCGCAGGTCAGATGCGAGAGCAGGAAAGGCGAACCGATGCGTTTCTACTGCCACGAGGTCGTGCAGCGTTGGATTTCACCCGACGGCAAGGTTACGGACATGGCGTTGCTCCGTGGCTTCCTTTTCTGCTATTGCGATGTGTGGGCATTAGGCAGCGATATGGAGGTAAGACCGCACAACAGCCTATACGATGATGTGGTGGCAAGAAGCTGTGCATATCCAAAGATGAGGATATTGCCCCAACTCAGACGTAACGGCTTCAAGGGCGATTTCCACGGCATCTCCCCCGTGCGTCTTTTCAAAGCCTTGCTTTCAGACCCAAGAATTGAAACCCTTATGAAAGGCGGTGAGATTGAGGTCATGAAACACTTTCTTTTCAATACCCGTACTGCCGATGAATGTTGGGCATCATATCTGATTGCCAAGCGTCACAAGTATCAGATAGACAACCTCTCAATGTGGTGCGACTATCTGCGTATGCTCAAAAAACTCGGTCAAGACCTCCGTAACCCGAAGAACATCTGTCCCGAAGATTTCATGGCGGCACACGACAACGCAACCCGAAAAATTGAAGCCATACACGAGAAGGAAAGAGCCGCAGAGCAACGCCGTTGGGAGATTGAAAGGCGTGAGCGTGAGCAACAGCGACAACTCCAACGAAAGAAAGATGCGGAGGATTTCATCGCCAACAAATCCAAATTCTTCGGCTTGGTAATCACGGACGAGGAAATAATCGTCAAGGTGCTTGAAAGCATAGACGAGTATTACAACGAGGGCAAGACGCAGGGCATCTGCGTGTTTGGCAGTGGATACTACAAGAAAGCCGACACCCTCATACTATCGGCAAGGATTGGCGATGAGATTATTGAAACCGTAGAGGTGGACTTGCGAACCCTCGAAGTGGTGCAGTGCCACGGCAAGCACAACCAGGACACCGAATATCACGAGCGCATCATAGACCTTGTGAACAAGAACGCCAACCTTATCCGTGAGCGGATGAAAGCGGCATAGCATAACCCCTAAAACAACATTGATATGGAAGTAAGAATTGAAAGTATGATTTGTGTGTGGGATGATGCAATCCCCACGATGTTCCTTGAATTTGTGAACCTCCTCACTCTCACAACGAGTGAGGGGGAATTGAGAAAGAGCGTAAAGGAGTTTGCCGAGAAGCACGAACTTGACAAGTTTTTCCTTTACGGCTTCGGCTCACACCATTTCTACCTGCACCAACGCTACACAAGCAACCCCGAAATGGTGATGAAGAACAGAGTTCTGTCAGTACATTTTTAACCATCTAAAAAGCAACATTATGACAACACGAATGACCATCAACGGAGTAAGCACCTGCGCGGAAGCAGGTACGGAGAAATACGAGCGTTTCCAATCGGGTATCGGAAGACGCAGGCGGACACTTGTGCAGTACGACTACCGCCACCCCATAGACAGAGAATTGTTCTCTTGTGTCAAACCCACGTTGGACGAGTGCCGAGCCGCACGGGACAAGTGGCTGAACGCAAAGAAGGGAAAGGAGGACAGACTATGAACACGACCTATCAAACGCTGATAGTCAAGTTCAGCGAACCTATCACGGCATTGGACGGTATCTTTGACGATACCGGAGCGTGGGGAACGGACACCCTCAAGGGGTGGATAGATGATTACGAAAGCACACGTTTCACCGCCACCGACAGCCATACGGCAGTCATCACGAGCGAGTACAATATGGAATGTGTGAAAGAGTGGCTACAACGGCAGACCCCCATTTCCGAAATGCGAGAATTTTGAACGGGATGGCGGTGTCCGCACCGCCAATACTTAAAACCCTAAAAACAAAAGATATGATAGCCAAGACGATATTACAGCAGATAGGCGGAAAACGCTTCACCGCCATGACAGGTAGCCGTGATTTCATAGATATGGGCAACGGCTTACGGATGAGCCTTGCAAGGAACAAAACAAGTGCCAACCGCCTTGACATCATCTATGACGAAGGGGCAGACCTCTACAATATGCGCTTCTACCGCAGGACGTTCAGCAAAAAGACCTTTGAGTGCAAGACAAAGGACATTGCCGTACACGAGGGTATCTATTTTGATATGCTGGAGGAAATGTTCACGATGGTGACGGGACTTTACACACGCTTTTGAGTGGCGGGGCGGCGAGAGCCGCCCTACTTTCTTTCAGTGAGCATGATGGCGGACAAAGAAAGTAGCATTATAAGAAGATTGTGATAATGCTACTTATCAAAACTAAATGATTATCACAAGTGGCATTAATCGTATGTCTTAATCTATTAATAGTCAAGATATGGCTAAGACAACTTTATAATTTCACTTGTGATAATATTTCCGTTCTATCTTTTCGAGCAAAGATTGCTTAGAAAATCAAGAAGTTCATCATCCTTTTCCCATAATTTAGGTTCGGGGTTCTTAATTCCTACGTCCCGATAAGCATTGGCTATGGCTTCATCTTTTTGCTTCCTGCTGACACGAGCATAAATTTCTGTTGTTTGGACAGAAACATGTCCAAGAAAATCACGTATATAGATGGGCTGTACGCCACTCTGTAACAGATGCATTGCTCTGGAATGCCTAAAAACATGGGGACTAACTTTTTCGGGAATCAGTTGGGGATTGTCAAAACGAGCCATATCTGCGTATTTTTTTATGATGTAAGTAACTCCCGGAGTAGATAGTTGTCCACCTTGTGCATTGAAAAAAAGAGGATGTCTCTCTTTTCCCGGACGACACAACCCAGTTTCATCAAGATAATTCTTTAGGAGTTCCATTATTGGCTCATCCAAAGGAACCAAACGTTTCTTGTTTCCTTTTCCTTTAACCACAACTGAATACGGTTTCTCAAATCTGATACATATTGGCGTGAGGTCTATAAGTTCCTGTACTCTTGTTCCTGAATTATAAAGTAGGGACAGCATTGCAAGATTTCGTCTTCCGGTGGGCGTTGATGTGTCTATTTGCCGAAGGATTGCAGCCATACCGTCAACAGAGAGGTGCTTGACGATTTCTGTTGCTCCCCTTTTTGCAGGTATTTGTCTCACCTCAATCCACTGACAGATATGCAAGGGGTCGTCCATAATAAGAAAACAGGCAAAGGAACGCATTGCGGACAAACGTTGATTCCTGCTGCTGATAGAGTTTTTCTTTTCTTCCTCTATCCAGTTGAGGAAACTTGATATGTGAGACCTTGTAAAGTTCCGCAGTGTTATATTTTGAGGTTTGATATCCAAGGTTTTATTATATTCAAGATAAGCCTTGAACGCTTCTCCGTATGCTCTTACCGTTTGCTGGCTTGCACCACGTTCTTTGATGAGGTATTGTTGAAAAAATGCTTCAAGAGACCTCGTGAAATTTTTATATGTATCCATTTTCTTTATACTTTTTGTTTTGATAAAAAAAGATTCACTATCTCAGTTATTGGCATAGTTGTCTTTGCGTCCATAGCCAATAGTTCGGGAAAAGCTGTCGGTGTCAAACGTAAGTAATATTCCGTGTCTTTAGGGTCACAATGTCCCATATATACAGCAAGTTGCGGCATACAGCAGTAGATGTCTTTACCTGCCGCTATCATTTTTTTCATGGTATGCACACATGCGGTATGCCGCAGGTCATGGATTCTTGGCAGATATCCACTTGGCGTAACCTTGAATCCCGAAGCGATTAGAATATTATGGAATCTGACTCTGACGGCTTTTGCATTTACCTTACCACCAATATTGTTGCAAAACAACAAAGCATGTGGAGCATCGACTCCAGCCACTGGTAACATGTTCCTGTATCTTATATATTCTTTTATGACAATCTCCATTGTTGGAGTTATTGCACAGTAGCGTTCATGGTTGTTCTTTGTTTTTCTCAAACAGATGGAATGCCTTGTGAAGTCCACATCAATATTGGTAATGCTTAAAGCCTCGCCAATCCTCATGCCTGTACTATATATTAACCTTAACAATGTCGGCATGACAAGGGCTATAGAACCGGGATTGATACTATAGTCTCGCCATTTGTCCACCGTTGAGAATAGTGTGGCTATTTCCTCTTCACTATAAATATAAGGTGTAAAGTCGCTTTTGTAAGGTGGATGCATACCTACAAAACTTATTTTACCCCTCAGATTCAAATACTTTGCAAACAGTATTACACCACGTATGTACAAGGATTTGTGTGCTTCATTACCCTCAAGACTGTCAATCCAATTATGATAATGTTCACGTGAAATATGTTCACAGTTATATCCAACACTCGCAGAATAGCATTCAAAATTACTTAGTATGGTTTTTGCTTCTCCCGTACAAATTCCCTTTATTTCACGTTCATGGATATAGTCCTGCATATAGGGATAGAGCGAGGAGTGAGATTTCAACTTAACTTCAAACATAGAATGCACCTCCTTTCTGTGTATAGTAGGACTTATCTACCGGAGGTACTTCGTGTGAACATTCCATAAGAGAGTCAATGTCCACGTTAAGGTATGCCATTGTAGCTCCTGTACCCGAATGCCCCAATGTTTCGGAAATAGCCTGTATGCTACTTCCGGTTTTCATCATTGATGTGGCAAGGCTATGGCGTAGCGTATGTGTACCGACATGTCTGCCTATTGTTTCAATCCCCGCCCTGTGAATGGCTTTGCTCACCGCACCGGAAAGTGTGGCTGTGGCTATCGGTCTGTACGGCTCTACTTGGCTAAGGAACACCATATTGCTTTTCGTTTTAGGACGGGCATGTTTAAGATAATCAATAATGGCATTACCAACATCCGCCAACAACGGTAGCTCCAAATCTTTTCCTGTCTTGCTTTGGAGGATTTTGATTCTATTGTTCTTCCAATCAAGGCTATCTAATTGGAGCTGGCATATATCCGATGCTCTTAACCCTAAACGTGAAGCCAAAAGAATCATCGCATAATTTCTTTTACCGAGCAAAGTACCCCTGTCAAAAGACATTTCTATTTTCTTTACTTCTTCCGCTGTGTAATATGATGGTAACGGCTTTGGTATTGGAGGCTTTTTCCCATATGTTACATGAGCCAAGACCAAAGGAATGACATCTTGCTCTGCCAAATAATTCAGGAATTGGTTTATGAGATAGAAATACCAGTTGTCGGCTGTTCTATGCGAAGCAATCAAATCAATTATCAAGGTTCGGGTTAAGTGCGAGGGAGAATCGCAACCTTTTTCGGATAAGCCATTTACAATATTTGACATTGAATGCTGATAGCGTAATAATGTAACATTCTTACGTTTCTTTGTTTTTATGTGTTCAATAAACTTGTTTGCATAATCCCCCAATTCATTGGACGGGAAATTGTATGTCTTGAGTTTTTTTCGCTGTGCGGCATACGGCAAACCTTGAATGAACCTGTCTATAAGACTTAACGCACAAGAATACTCCCTTGATTTTCGCTGATTTGGAGAATTATCAGCTTTTGCTATCTTTTCTTGAAAAGCAGAACTGAAATTCAAATCGTAAGAATCAACACCCATATCCTCCATGTATTGGGATATGTATTCTATGTAACGTAAATACCTGTCGGTCATGTAGGTGGACAGTTTGAAACTCTCAAAGGCTCTTTTGCAGTAAATGAAGAACTCACTGCGTGGAATGGATTTGCAATTATTCATTGTGTATGATTTTTTGAGTTCGGCGATATTGCCATATAATCAAAATGAACAATATACAATAATATTATTAAAAGTCTGATTGATTTTCAGATAAATAAAATGTGTTCTTGTAATAATCATTTAGTTTTGATAAGTAGCATTATAAGAAGATTGTGATAATGCTACTTTCTTTTTCGCCATCATGCTCACGAAAGAAAGTAGGCGGCTTTTGCCGCCCACCCCTCAAAATCGGGTGTAAAGTCCCGTTACCATCGTGAACATTTCTTCCAGCATATCGCAGTATATGCCATCGTGCGTTGCAATGTCCTTTGTCTTGCACTCGAATGTCTTTTTACTGAACGTCTTGCGGTAGAAACGCATATTGTAGAGGTCTAATCCTGCATCGTAGATGATGTCAAGGCGGTTTGCGCTTGTCTTGTTCCTCGCAAGGCTCATACGCAAGCCGTTTCCCATGTCTATGAAGTCCTTGCTTCCCGTCATGGCGGCAAAGCGTCTGCCGCCTATCTGCTGTAAAATAGTCTTTGCTATCATGCTTTTCTTGGTTTTAGGTTGGCGGTGCGGACACCGCCAACTTGTTCAACATTCTGTTATCTCGGCAATGGGTGTGTTTCGTTTCAACCATTCCATCAGGCACTCCATATTGTACTCGCTTGTGATGACTGCCGTATGGCTGTCAATGGCGGTAAACCTGCTACTTTCATAGTCATCTATCCACTTTTTTAGGGTATCAACTCCCCACGCTTCGGCATCGTCAAAGATGCCGTCCAATACTTTGATAGGCTCGCTGAACTTCACTATCAGCGTTTGGTAGGCTGCTGCGTTCATAAGTTTCCCTCCTTTCCCTTTTTCGTGGTCAGCCACTTGTCACGTGCGGTTCGGCACTCGTCCAACGTAGGTTTGACACAAGAGAACAATTCTCCGTCTGCGGGGTGGCGGTAGTCGTACTGCACAAGTGTCCGCTTGCGTCTGCCGATACCCATTTGGAATTTTTCGTATTTCTCCATACCTGCTTCCGTGCAGGTGCTTACTCCGTTGATAGTCATTCGTGTTGCCATAATCGTTGATTTTAGAGTTGTTAAAAATGTACTGACAAAACTCGGTTGCGCATCACCATTTCGGGGTCGCTCGTGTAGCGTTGGTGCAGGTAGAAATGGTGGCTGCCGAAGCCGTAAAGGAAGAACCTGTCAAGTTCGTGCTTCTCGGCAAAGCCCTTGACGCTTGCCCTTAACTGCTCCTCACTCGTTGCCAGAGTGAGGAGGTTCACAAATTCAAGGAACATCACGGGGATTTTATCGTCCCACAGACAAATCATGCTTTCAATTCTTACTTCCATACTATTGGATATTATAGGTTTATACTATGCCGCTTCCATCCGTTGGCGGATAAGGTTCACGTTGCTGTTCACAAGGTTTACAATGCGGTCGTGGTATTCGGTGTTCTCGTTGCATAAGCCACGGCACTGCACCACCTCCAAAGTTTTCAGTGATACCTCTATCGTTTCTATGCGTCTGCCGTCAATGGTCGCTGAAAGGATAAGAGAATTTTCCCGATTGTGGTAGCCACCCACGCAATGGTGCATCATACGTCCTTCCTCTATCATTTCCTCCACGCTCTCTATGACCTTGATACGGATAAGGTTGTCGGAGAACACAAGTCCGAAGAAGATACCTTTGGCTTTCAGATAGTTCTTCTCGTCCTCAATCGCCTTTTGCCGTTGCTGTTCCGTCCGCTCACGTTCCCTTTGTCGGTTACGCTTCGCCACCAACTTGTCGTGTTCGGCTTTGAGGTCGGCAGGGCAAACGTACTTCGGGCTGTTCGTGTCCTTGCCGAAATGACGCAGGAGGTCTATCGTGTCACGCCACATAGAGCCGTTGGCAATGGTGTAGCCATTTCGGATACATATCTTCAAGGATGCCCAATACTCTACGATATTGAAAGAGTGGTATATATAGTAACGCAACATGGGATATTGCCCTGCCTTCAACAGCGTTTCGGCTCGGCAGTCGGAAAGTATGGCTTTGAAAAGGTCGTAAGGCAGGATGTTGTGATAATCACCCTTGAAGCCGTTGCGTTTCACTTCGGGTATGAAACGCTGTCGTGGGTAGGTGCATACCGGATTTATGTCGTATGCCCGAAATTCTCCATTCTTGCGTACCTCCATGTCGCTGTATTCATTCCATAGGTCGTAATAGAACAAGGACATGCCACGCAATCGGGCAACGGTCGTTGTCTTGCCGTCGGGGGCAATCCACCTCTGCACCACTTCAAAGATGGAATATTCGGCTGGCTGCCCTGCCTTGTATCGTGACTTGACGGAAAAGAAGCGTATCACTTGGTATCGCTTGCAGGTGGTGACGATGGAGAAATACTCCATATCGCTGAAAACACTCTTTCGGGTGCGTAATGTTTCCAACTCCATGCCGCAACGGGGGCAGGTGCATCCGCAAATGGTATCTGCAAGGTCGTGGTCGCTTTTCCACGAATGTCCGCACTCGGTGCAGATGTTCGTGCCGTCTGCCCTTTTGATGGCGTAATGCTTGAAGCAATGGCGGAAAGCGTATGCCCTTTGTTCTTCGGTCAATCTCGGTAGTCGCTTGCTCAAACGTGCGACTTCCTGCTGTATGCGTGTTCTCGGTTTCATAATCAGAAGTCAAATAGTGATGGTTCAACTTTGGTTTCTTTCTTCGCTGTTGGCTTGTTGCGGTTCTGCAACTTGCGGAGTTCCTCGTCTTGGTATTGTCGGATAGCGTTCTGCCGTGCTTCCGCCTTTTCCTCCGCTGTGAGTTCCACCACATGGTTCACGGCTACCTTGCATTGGATAGGTTCGCCCACCTCTACCTCGTTCTCGTCATAGTAGTGGACGGCTTGTCCGTATATCTCTCCGTCCGTGAAGCCGTTGCAACCACTTTTCTGCACATAGTTCAGAATGTAGGTCACGCAATCGTCTATGTTCTTGGCTGGGTTGCGGTAGTTCTTGGCAAAGAGCGCATCTTCCGCTGCCCGCTGTTCCAAATACATCTGTATAGTTCTCTTGAAATGGTCTGTCGTTTTCATATCGCTGTCATTTTAGATTGTCTGTTTCAGTATCTCTCTCCAATAGGTCGGCTCAACCTCGCTCAAAAGGAAGTCTGTAAAATCCCTCCGTGCGTCCTTGTTCAGTTCGTGGTAGAGGTCACGGAACACGGATATGTTTCCGTTGATATACGTTTCCACCATGTACACGAAGATGTTGTCCACCTCGTAGTATCTGCACTGCTGTGCTGCCGTCTTGCTGCTTCTCTTTGCCATTTCGGTAGGGGTTAAAGGGTGAATAACCAAAGGATGAAGCCGAAGAAGGCGATTGTGGAAAGGATAGCCACGATTACGCCTATCGCCACTCGGAACACTCCGTTTATTATCTCCGTGATGATGCCCCAAAGGATGTCCAATATCCCGAAGGCGGTGCGCACGATTAAACCGCATATCGCAAGTCCTATGTATTGCGCCACTTGTCTGAAATTTGCCGTTGCCGTCATAGCCGTATCATTTTTCAAGTTCCACAATGTTGTCTATCCTGCCGTATAGGTATCTGCGAAGTCCGGTCTTGTCCGTTGCCTTGTATTCCGTCCAACGTCCGTATTGGCATACGAGGAACGTGCGGAGAACATCGGAGAAGTCAAACCTCCAGCCTTGCAAGGGGACTGCGCTCTTGAAATAGGTGTTACTGTTCACGTTTTCGGTGAGCCAATCCTTTTCCTCTCGGTTCATCTGTCCTCCGTTGTTCAGTTTCTCACGAAGGATGTAAGCCTTACTGCCTTTCAGTGTTTCCAATGTCGGCACTTCCCAAGCCACGAATTTTGTTGCCATTGTTGTTTCCATATCCGTTTTGTTTTTGATTTTTTGTTTTTAATGCGGATTCAAGAGCTGAGGGAGTTGAGTTTCAAACTATCTTATCTGCCTCTCGTTTATCCGACATTTTTTTTAATGCGTCTTTCTGTCGCATCGGTCGTTTTCGTTTCGGGTGCTTAAAAAGGTAGGGATTAGGGAATGCAAGGTTTTTCGCGGAAATACTACCCGCAGGGCTGGAGATTTCCGCAGAAAACAGGAGGCTTGACCTTGCTTTCCCGTCCAATCCCGGAATTACCTTTGCGCCCAGAACGGAAATGACTGCCTGATGCGGCTCACTGAAAGGCGCGGAAATGGAGGTAAACGGAAGTGGAGGCAGATTGGACAGGAAAACTTCAAAAGAGAAATCCGTAAAAAAGAAGTCCACAAAAGAAAAAGGGAAACAGCCGGAAGCGTGGAACCGGGCAAACCACCGTGTGGAAAGTATGGTTTTATATGTCCGGCAGGACGTGTCCGGTCGGACATATAAAATCATTCTTTCAGGTTTGCCTGCCGTGGGTGACGGCTTGTTCCATTCATGGAGCGGGCGGTCTTGCACGGCTTTCCGCTTCCGGCTCAAATGGACAGCGAAAAAGAAAAACAGTCAGAAATCCGTAAAAGCACCTCTCTGGCATAAGCGCAAAAGAAATGGGCCTTGCATCATCAGTCTAAACTTCTGTTTAGGCGTGAGGCAAAGCCCTTTTCTCCGCTTATGCGGTAGTCGGCATACGTTCGTCCAAAATCTCTTTGGGCGATGGTGTGCCGACGGACAAAACCGCTTTTACGGAAAAACTTATATGTGAGGATAAAAAATCAGGAGATTTATTTCTAAATCTCCCGTTTAATTTCTATTTTTGCATACGAAGAGTTCTTTGAAGGTTACGCAACGCGCAGAAGGATAATGCAGTAGATAACTAACTAATTCGTAACCTATTACTATCATGAGCAATTAACTTACGCTCATTTCCAATAAATTACACTCTTTTCGTAACTTCATTAAACAAAGATACGTAAAAGTTCTTTATGTTATATATAGCATTAACAATATTTAGAATGTTACTCAATTAATTTGTTGTCAATTTCCAGCGCATTCCAAATTGAATACCTTATTTCTGGATTTATTGCTTCAAATTCTTTGAATATATGTTTAGCGTTATTTCGTTCTGTTTCTGTTTCATAAGGGCATTTTTTTAGTTGTTTCTTATAGCCTGTTAGTTCTGCATATTTATGTATGTCAGACTCACTGATTAAGCACATTGGCCGGATAATAGTCAGTGGCATTTTGGACATTTTTAATTTAATGGGCATAGTTGAAAAATGCCCATTAAATGATAAATTCATCAATGCTGTGTGTATTATATCATCCATGTGGTGTCCCAATGCAATTTTATTGCATCCGATATTTTGTGCCAGATTAAACAATTGTTTTCGTCTGTACCATGAACATAAGAAGCAGGGAGATTTTTTGCACTCTGGTTTATATTCAAAACTTGTCGTAACCACATGCAATGGTACACCTAATTTTTTTGCAAAATAATATAAGTAAGCCGTATCGGATTCATAGTGTATGTTTTCCATTTTCACATGTACGGCTTCAACCGAAAACGTCGGTTTTTGTATTTTGGCTCTTTTGGCCAATAATTCCATTAAGCACAAGGAATCTTTACCACCGGATAAACCTATCAGGATTTTATCTCCATCGTCAATGAGTTTGTATTGGTAAAGTGCCTTTTGAAACTTTCTGATAATTTTATGTTCCAGTCTTTGAATTTCTGTATATTGTGGCATGTAGAATGATTGTTATTTCATGAACACAAGATATACCGCACATATGATAAAGAAAAAGGCTAATATATGATTCCAATGAAGTGTTTGGCCTTGAAACATAATATTTGCTATAACAGCAAAGACACCTAAACTTATACATTCTTGTATAACTTTGAGTTGGACAAGTGTATATGGGCCGCCGTTATCTTGAAATCCGATGCGGTTTGCTGGAACTTGACAACAATATTCAAAAAAAGCTATTATCCAAGAGAAAACAATTATTCCCAGTAGAGGCCAGTTGTTTGTTGTTCCTGTTTGTTGCAGTTTCAAATGCCCATACCATGCAAGTGTCATGAAGACATTGCTTAGTATGAGTAATATGATAGTATATAATCCGTTCACTTGGTTATTGGTTGTTCTCTTTTAACTGTTTATCCATATTTTCAGCGGCTTTTCTACCATCTCCCATAGCCAAGATGACTGTTGCCCCACCTCTTACAATATCACCACCGGCGTATAAGCCTTTGCGTGAACTTTGCATGTGTTCATCCACCACAATGGTATTTTTATATCCGAGTTCCAGACCTTCTACAGATTGTGGAACGAGTGGGTTGGGGGAAACTCCAATGGCAACGATGACCTGATCAACATCTATTGTCTTTGTCTCTCCGGTCGGTTCGGGACGGCGCCTGCCACTTGCGTCAGGTTCTCCCAGTCGCATAATTTCTAATATAGCTTGTTTTACAGCACCGCTTTCATCTGCAATGTACTTTGTGGGGTTATGTAATGTCAGGAATTGTATTCCTTCTTCTTTCGCATGCTTGACTTCTTCCAAGCGTGCCGGCATTTCATCTTCCGAACGGCGGTAAACAATCATAACATTTGCTCCAAGGCGCTTTGCGGTGCGGCAAGAATCCATTGCAGTATTTCCACCACCAACAACCATTACGTTTTTACCTAAGTTTATAGGAGTATCTGTCGTTGGGTCAGCTGCGTTCATCAAGTTTACTCGTGTAAGATATTCATTTGATGACATTATATTAATCAGGTTCTCGCCAGGAATGCCCATGAAATTAGGCAGGCCGGCACCAGAGCCTATGAAAATACCTTTAAAGCCATCACTTTCAAGTTCGCTTATTGATATTGTTTTGCCTATAATACAATCGGTATGGAAGTTTACTCCCATTTTCCTAAGATTGTCTATTTCAACATCAACTATGTGATTTGGCAGCCGGAATTCGGGGATACCATATTTTAACACGCCGCCGATTTCGTGTAATGCTTCAAATACATGCACTTCATATCCCTTTTTCGCCATTTCTCCAGAGAAACTCAGTCCTGCTGGCCCGGAACCGACAACAGCAATCTTGATACCGTTTGCCGGAGCAGTATCAGGTAGCGATATTTTGCCACTGTCATGTTCATAATCGGCAGCAAATCGTTCCAAATAGCCAATAGCCACAGCCGACTCATTCATTTTAAGATGTATACATTTACTTTCGCATTGTTTCTCTTGCGGACATACTCGTCCACAAACGGCGGGTAGGGTAGAGGTGTTTTTTAGAACTTTTGCGGCAGCATGAAAATTTCCACGTTCGATGTTTTTTATGAATGACGGGATATTTATCTTTACCGGACATCCTTCTACGCATGTCGGTTTGGCGCAGTCAAGACATCTTTGGGCTTCAACAATAGCCATGTCGGCCGTTAAACCAGTATTGACTTCCTCCCAAAGTGTAGTCGAACGATATTCAGGTTCAAGTTCAGGCATTACAACCCGCTTAATGGCTGTACGTTCTTTTGGTTTCATTGCACTTCGTAAGTCTTTTCTCCACTGTGCGTTACGATCTGTCAACAGTTCACTGCATGTGACATGCTCATCGAAGTGTTCCAATTCTTCCTGTTCTGCACGTTTAAATGTTCCCATACGTTTGAACATTTCGTCCCAATCGACCAAGGCTCCGTCAAATTCCGGTCCGTCGATGCATACAAATTTAGTTTTTCCGCCAATTGTAAGTCTGCATGCGCCACACATTCCAGTGCCATCTACCATGATGGTATTTAGTGACACATCTGTTGGAATGTTGTACTTTTGTGTTAACAAACAGCAAAACTTCATCATTATGGGAGGACCTATTGCAAACACCTTATCTATGTGTTCTTGGTTGATGAGGCGCTCAATACCGACAGTAACGACACCTTTTGCTCCATACGAACCGTCATCGGTCATTATTATAACCTCATCACTGCTATTACGAACTTCTTTTTCTAAGATAATCAAATCTTTATTGCGTCCGGCAAGGACAGACAGAACACGATTGCCAGCGGCTTTGAGTGCTCTTATGATGGGTAACATAGGTGCTACTCCGACACCACCACCAGCACAAATGACAGTTCCGAATTTTTCTATGTGTGTAGGATTTCCCAATGGGCCTACAACATCGGCGATATAGTCTCCCTCGTTTAGGTTGCAGAGTTTTATCGATGATAGCCCCACTTGCTGAACGACCAGTGTAATGGAACCTTTGGCTATGTCGGCATCTGCTATTGTCAATGGCATTCTTTCTCCATTTTTATCAACACGTACAATAACGAAATTGCCGGCTTTTCTACTTTTGGCAATGAGTGGTGCTTCTATTTCAAAAAGGAATACTTTTTCGGAAAATTGCTCCTTACGAATAATTCTGTTCATGTTCTTACCTGATAAAAATAAATGAAAATTAGGAACAAAACCATGATATATGTTCCTAATTTTCATCTGTTATATTAAAAGTTTTTATCGTCCAGCATTTCGAAGCCGCAATAAGGTACCAAACATTTCGGTACTCTTATGCCGTCCGGTGTTTGGTTGTTTTCGATTATTGTAGCCACGATACGCGGTAGTGCCAGTGCCGAGCCGTTCAATGTATGGCACAATTCGATTTTTTTATCTTCAGTCTTGCGATAGCGGCATTTAAGACGATTGGCCTGATAGCTTTCAAAGTTTGAAACAGAAGATACCTCGAGCCAACGTTCTTGTGCGGCACTCCATACTTCAAAATCATAGCAGATGGCAGAGGTGAAACTCATGTCTCCACCACACAATCGTAATATTCTATAAGGAAGTTCCAACTTTTTGACAAGACTTTCCACATGTGTCAGCATTTCTCTCAAACTTTCATAAGAATGCTCTGGAGTATCTATACGTACAATCTCCACCTTGTCGAATTGATGCAAGCGATTGAGACCTCGCACGTCTTTTCCGTAAGACCCGGCCTCCCTTCGGAAACAAGCTGAATATGCCGTGCGCTTTATTGGGAGATCTTTCTCGTCAAGAATTACATCCCGGAAAATATTAGTGACGGGAACTTCCGCTGTCGGTATAAGGTATAGGTTGTCAAGGTTGCAATGATACATTTGGCCCTCTTTGTCTGGAAGTTGGCCGGTTCCGTATCCGGAGGCTTCGTTTACTACGTATGGCGGCTGGATTTCCAAGTATCCGCTTTTGCGTGCCTCATCAAGGAAAAAAGCTTCAAGTGCCCGTTGTAAACGAGCCATTTTGCCTATATATATAGGGAAACCGGCTCCTGTTATTTTTACTCCCATGTCAAAGTCAATGAGATTGTATTTCTTACACAAATCCCAATGGCACATGGCATCAGTTGATAGGCAAGGTTTTTGGCCACCTTCTGTTACAATAACATTGTCTGCAGCGTCCTTACCTTCTGGTACGTCTTTATTCGGAATGTTTGGAA
The DNA here is from genome assembly GCF_013166535.1 of Prevotella sp. PTAC. Taxonomy (NCBI): domain Bacteria; kingdom Pseudomonadati; phylum Bacteroidota; class Bacteroidia; order Bacteroidales; family Prevotellaceae; genus Prevotella; species Prevotella sp. PTAC. Next base: position 74,010 of record NZ_JABKKK010000007.1, on the reverse strand, counting down.
TGGTACAAAGCAGGTTAGTGAGTTTTTGTTCAGCAGCGGCCATTTCATCTTGCATTACTTTGTCAGTATGTTTCAATGTGGCAACTTTTGCTTTAACGCTTTCTGCCTCGTCTTTCTTGCCTTGTTTCATTAGCGAGCCAATCTCGGCAGATAAGAGTTTTATTTCCTGTTTGGCTTTGTCTGCTTTTTGTTGTGCCTCACGACGGCGTTTGTCTATGGCAAGCACATTAGCTACGGTTTCTTTAGCATTTTTAAAATGCTTCTTTTCCAAACCACAAATGACACGTTCAGTTTCCTCACTGATGAGTTTGAGTGTAAGCATAAATATTTTGTTTTAAAAACTTAATCAATATTATTTTCTGCAAAGTTAATATAATTCGGTGGAATAAACGAAATGTAGCATAAAAAACAATTTAATATTATTTTCGATTTTCTGATATTTAAGCCTATAAAAAGGCAGAAATCCCAAATCTCCTTGGAGAAGTGGGATTTCCGTTGTTTGTTTGGAATAAATTATTTTAAATTTTGTTAGGCTTCTGCTCCCGGAATTACGGAAACAACGCTCTTGTTGTTGCGGCCTTTTTTGAAATTGACAACTCCGTCGACCAAAGCATAGAGTGTATCATCCTTACCGATACCAACATTGTTGCCAGGATTATGTTTTGTGCCACGCTGACGAACAATGATGTTGCCAGCTATTACTTTTTGGCCACCCCAAATCTTAACGCCTAATCTCTGTGAAGCTGATTCGCGGCCGTTCTTAGAACTACCAACACCTTTTTTATGTGCCATTTCTTACTTCCTCCTAAAATTTTAAGCGATTACTTGTTTTATTACAATCTCTGTGAATTGTGCGCGATGACCATTCTTCTTTCGATAGTCTTTTCTGCGCTTCATCTTGAAAACGATGACTTTATCACCTTTTACAAGAGGGTTTACAACTTCACATACAACCTTGGCTCCTTCTACTGTAGGAGCACCAACCTCTACACTGCCATCTTTGTCAATAAGCAGTACTTTCTCAAACTCAACAGCCTGGCCTTCTTTTGCATCTCTGATGTGATGAACAAAAAGTTTTTTGCCTTGTTCGGCTTTAAACTGTTGACCGTTAATCTCTACAATTGCGTACATTATTTATTAATAAACGGTTTTTCCGTAAGGCGGATGAACATCGTGTTCTCGCTTGTTTAAGCCTCCACGGACTAAATCGGCCGCAAAGTTACTGATTTTTGATGAATTAGTAGGAATTTTATGGGAAGAAATCCTTTTGGGTTAACAATTATTAATCTTTAAAAAGGTGGGTATAAAATAAAGCGATGGCTTTCACAGGCAACCGCTTTATATCTTCAATAGGTATTAGTTTGTAAGGTAAAAAGATTGTTTTCAGGATAACACTGCAAAGATAATGTATTTTTATTTGATTTCGCAAACTTTTTCTGAATAATTTTGATAAAATTTATTGTGTGGGCACACAATGAAAGGTATTTGATAAGTATGTGGTATTATTTATCTTAAAAAGCAGGCTTTATGCATTTCATGTGTAGTAATCCGAATCTGATATTTATGAAGAATAGATTTTAACTTACTTGTTTTGTAAATAAAATTATCTTTATCTTATAATTCAATGACGATATTATCACACATAACATAATAAGATGTATCAAAAAGATAAATAAGCATGAAAATGATATATTAATGTGGCTGAATTGAATTTGTTTTTGGGGATATGTGTTATTTCGTTTTTGCAATCCTGTTGTATCGCATTGCTTATCGGTTGATTTCTGTTTTTTCTTGTTATATGGGCAAAGACTCTATATATTATGTATATAGAAAACCTATCTATAGTTAAATTATATATGCCGGATGTTATCCTATGTAGCAAATGTAAATTTGCATGGTGTGTCTTAAGTTAATTATGTCTGAGGTTGGGCCTATTTGTGTTTGAACATGTAAATTGTTGTTGTAAACATATGTGTATCTTGATTTGTTATTATTCTTTTTGAGGTGACTGACAATATGTGCTTCTTTCTTTAGATGGATTATATTTGTAAAAATATATCAAGATTATTTGTTGTCTTGATATATTTAATTGGTGTGCAAAGTTAATAGCAGGCGGTAAAAACAAAACATTCTTGTGCTACATTTGGCGATACTTCTGTTTATGGAAAAGTGTTGGTTTGATATGTGCATTTTGTTGTTGGCGAGTAGGATTTATTTTTATAATTCATGCATTTTGGCTACTGTTTTAACAATTATGTCGTTGTATTTTTATTTTTAATATTTTTGTTATGATTATTTTAGAAATAATACAGGAAAAATAACGACAAAACAAATAAAAATATCGTATATTTGCAACGAAAACAAATTATAAACTCAATAGGTTATGGCAAAGTATAATATTACAGAAAGAAAAGAAAAGGAGGCTATATACAGAAGTATGATTAGTCCTCAGTTGATGGACGAGATGAAGGAAAAGATCTTGAACATCATAGTAATGCAGAAGAGGTATAAAGATAAGAATTACTCAGCAAAAAAACTTGCGGAGGATTTGAAAACCAATACACGTTATATCTCGGCTGTGGTGAATGTAAGGTTTCACATGAATTACACTTCTTTTGTCAATAAATTCCGGATAGAAGAGGCAATGGCGATACTCGTTGACAAGAGGTATATGAATCTTAACATGGAGGAAGTCAGCGATATGGTTGGTTTCTCAAACCGCCAGTCTTTTTATGCATCTTTTTATAAATTGATGAAAATGACTCCAAGAGAGTATCGTTTGTTGCATAGTGCAGATGCTGTTACGCCGAAAAGAAGCAAAAAAACGGGAGGAAAGCAAGAAGTAAAAGATGCGGAAGAATAAGTAAATGGAAAAATGTATATTTCAGGATTTAATTATTCCGACGAGAGATTCGCGGATATTCAGTTGCTCAGATACCGTCTAGACGGTTTTGAGCAACTTGCTATATGTCAGAAGATTTTTATTTACTATCTCGCTCAGGCAACATTATATGGTCGGGATATTGTTTTCGACCAATTTGGAAAATATAATCTGCGGGTAAGAAAAACTTTGGAAACAATATATCAGGATCGAACCATATCCCATGATACTGATGAGTTTAAAGCTTTGGAAGTATATTTGAAACGGGTCTGGTTCTCAAATGGTATATATCATCATTATGGTTGTGAGAAGTTTGTACCAGGATTTTCCAAAGAGTATTTGCGTTGCGTTATGCATGAGGTTGAGGCAACCCGTTTGCCGTTGAACTCAGGGCAGACCGTAGATGGACTTTGCGATGAATTGATTTCAATCATGTTTGATGAAAGCTTTATGTCAAAGCGAGTGAATAAAGCTAATGGTTATGACCTGGTTACATCTTCTGCATGTAATTATTATGATGGTGTGACACAAAAAGAAGTGGAAGATTATTATGGTGCTTTAAAGGAAAGGGCAGGCGATAATTCCCCATCTTTCGGGTTGAATTCCAAATTAGTTAAAAAAGATGGACAGATTTTTGAACAGGTTTGGAGTGAAAAAGGATTGTATGCGAAGGCAATCAGCCATATTATATATTGGTTGTCAAAAGCGAAAAATGTTGCAGAGAATGATAAGCAACGTTGTGTCATCCAAAAGCTTATAGAATATTACAAGACAGGCGATTTACGCAAATTTGATGAATATTCGATTGAATGGGTTGATTCGGTTGATGGAAGAGTTGATTTTGTCAATGGCTTTATTGAAGTTTACGGTGATCCACTTGGTATTAAAGGTTCATGGGAGGGAATTGTTGAATATATTGATTTGGAAGCTACCAAGCGTACAAAGACAATAAGTGACAATGCTCAATGGTTTGAAGATAATTCCCCCGTAGATTACCGGTTTAAGAAGAAACAAGTTAAAGGTATTTCAGCCAAAGTTGTTTGTGCCGCGATGTTGGGCGGTGATGAATATCCGTCCACAGCGATAGGAATAAATCTTCCAAATACGGACTGGATTCGTACTGAATATGGAAGTAAAAGTGTAACGATCGGTAACTTGACGCATGCTTATAGCGAAGCTTCAAAGGGCAATGGATTTAAAGATGAATTTGTCACGGATGAGCACATAAAGTCACTAATGGACAGATATGGCAATGTGTGCGATGACTTGCATACCGATTTACATGAATGTCTCGGCCATGGAAGTGGACGATTATTGCCTGGGGTAGATCCCGATGCACTTAAAGCTTATGGGAATACAATAGAAGAAGCGAGGGCAGATTTGTTTGCTCTTTATTATTTGGCAGATCCGTATATGCTCAAGCTTGGTCTTTTGGATGAATCGGAGGCATATAAGTCACAGTATTACACATATATATTGAATGGCATGTTGACTCAAATAGTGAGGATCTCACCCGGGAATCAGATTGAGGAGGCTCACATGCGGAATCGTGCTCTTATTGCGAGATGGTGTTATGATAATGGTGATGCCATTCATTTATATAAAAAAGGGGAGAAGACTTATATAGAGATAACCGATTATGAAAAGTTGAGAGGGCTTTTTGCCAAATTGTTGGTTGAAGTGCAGCGTATAAAGAGCGAAGGTGATTTTGAGGCAGCACGTAAACTTGTGGAAAAGTATGGGGTAAATGTCGATCCGGTTTTGCATGAAGAGATATTACAGCGTTATAACCGATTGAACATTGCCCCTTATAAGGGATTCATAAATCCAATGATGATACCAGTGACAGATGCTTGCGGTAACATAACGGATATAAAGATTGATTATTCGGAAACATACGAACACCAAATGTTAAGGTACAGCTCTGAATATGCCACATTGATATAAGATTGAATTGATATTATGAATGAGGATATAAGCGAAAGGCTGAAAGCCGTTAAATGTTCGTTCCGTTTAATGATGGATGGCGTTGCAGCTCAGTCAATGAGGGAGAAAGGAATTGAATATCATATAAATTGGGGAGCACCGTTTCCCATGCTGAAAGACAAAGCGGCAGAAATCGGTAAGGATTATGATTTGGCCATAGCTCTTTGGAAGGAGAATGTGAGAGAGTGTAAAATACTGGCCACTCTTATTATGCCAGTGGAAAAGATTATGCCGGAAATAGTTGATATATGGATGGAGCAGACAGATTCGGTTGAAATAGCGGAAATGGCATCTTTTAATCTTTACCAGTACCTTCCTTTTGCAGCGGAGATAGCGTATCGATGGATGGCATCAGAGAAAATGATATACCAGCTTTGTGGGTTTCATGTACTTTCCCGGTTGTTTATGAAAGGGAGGGAACCAGATGAGCGTGAAATAAACGAATATATAGATCAGTTGACTGTCGCATTGCAAGGAGACAATACTGTAGTGAAGAAAGCTGCAATGTCAAGCGCTTTGCGTTTTTCATTATTGGGGGATACTCATGAAAGAATTGTATTGAATGCCTTACATAAATTGGGTATTGAACTTTTTTAACCGATAATGAGCCTATTCTGAATAAATAATAGTAACTTTGTGCGGTTTATGATGATTAGGGAAGATGAAAGATAACGTGAAAGAATCCGTGAAGAGTATTCTGACCAATTATTTGGAATTAAGTAACCACCGGAAGACTCCGGAGCGGTTTGCCATACTTGATGCTGTATATAGCATTGACGGACATTTTACGTTAGAGGAATTAGGAGAAAGACTTCGTGAAGACTACCATTTCCCGGTCAGCCGTGCTACATTGTATAACACACTAAGGCTTTTCATGGAGTTACGGTTGGTTATTCGTCATAGATTTCAAGGATGTACGAAGTATGAAGCTTGTTATGATAACAGTAGTCATTGTCATCAAATATGTACTACTTGCGGAAAAATAACGGAGTTTAAGTCATTGGAAATAGAAAAAGTTATAAGCGGCATGCGTTTGGAAAGATTTCGTAAAGATGGCTTCTCTTTATATATATATGGGATATGTAGTTCATGTCAGGCTAAGTTGACGAGGCAAAGGAATAATAGGCAGAAAGTGAAATCACAAAAAAAACATATAAAATGAACAAAGGCAAAGTTGATGTCCTGCTGGGGCTTCAGTGGGGTGATGAAGGAAAAGGTAAAGTAGTTGATGTACTTACACCGAAGTATGATGTTATAGCTCGATTTCAGGGCGGCCCGAATGCCGGTCATACATTGGAATTTGAAGGTCAGAAATATGTATTGCGCAGTGTTCCTTCAGGCATATTCCAAGGTGGTAAAGTCAATATAATAGGAAATGGTGTAGTGCTCGCTCCTGATCTTTTCATGGATGAGGCCAAAGCGTTGGAGGCAAGTGGGCACGAACTGATATCACGGCTTTACATATCTAAAAAAGCCCATTTGATTATGCCTACACACCGAGTGCTTGATGCAGCTTATGAGGCGGCTAAAGGTAAAAGCAAAGTCGGCACTACGGGAAAGGGTATCGGTCCTACATATACGGACAAGGTGTCACGTAACGGATTGCGCGTTGGTGATATTTTCGAAGGTTTTGAGCGTAAATATGCAGAGTGCAAGGCACGTCATGAGAGTATTTTGGCTTCAATGGACTATGAATATGATATTACTGAGGTTGAGAAGAATTGGCTTGAGGGAATAGAGTATCTTCGTCGCTTTAAGATAGTGGATTCTGAGCATGAAATAAATAATCTTCTTAAAAGCGGTAAAAGTATTCTTTGCGAAGGTGCTCAGGGTACGATGCTCGATGTGGATTTCGGTTCATATCCGTTTGTTACATCCTCTAATACGATTTGTGCCGGAGCATGTACCGGACTGGGAATAGGTCCTAATAAGATTGGGGATGTTTATGGTATAATGAAAGCTTATTGCACGAGGGTCGGTGCCGGTCCTTTCCCGACTGAGCTTTTTGATGAGACAGGAGATAATATCCGTGCTTTGGGGCACGAATACGGAGCGGTGACGGGACGTGAACGTCGTTGTGGTTGGATTGATCTTGTTGCTTTGAAATATGCTATTATGGTTAATGGTGTTACAAAATTAATTATGATGAAAAGCGATGTTCTTGACGGATTTGAGAAGATCAAAGCTTGTGTGGCATATAAAAAGAACGGAGAGGAGATAGACTATTTCCCTTATGATATAGAGGAAGGTATAGAACCTGTCTACGAAGAACTGCCGGGATGGAAGACGGATATGACAAAATTTACTTCGGAAGAACAATTCCCGCAAGCATTTAAAGACTATATCGCATTCCTTGAAGCAGAATTAGAGACACCGATAACTATAATTTCAATAGGTCCGGATAGGGATCAGACTATTATTTTGAAGTAATGGCACAGAAACCAAGTATACCGAAAGGAACTCGTGACTTCTCTCCCATAGAGATGGCGAAGCGTAATTATATTTTTAATACAATTCGTTCCGTATATGCATTATATGGTTTTGAGCAGATTGAGACCCCCTCAATAGAAACTCTTCAAACTCTGATGGGGAAGTATGGAGAGGAGGGTGACAAACTGCTTTTCAAAATATTGAACAGTGGCGACTATTTAAGCAGTGTTACATCAGAAGAACTTGAAGAACGTAACTCATTGCGTTTGGCTTCGCGTATATGTGAGAAAGGACTTCGCTATGATCTTACTGTGCCTTTTGCCAGATATGTCGTGATGCATCGTAATGACTTGCAACTACCTTTCAAGCGTTATCAAATACAGCCTGTATGGCGTGCGGATCGTCCGCAAAAGGGGCGTTATCGTGAGTTTTATCAATGTGACGCTGATGTTGTTGGTAGCGATTCGCTACTTAATGAAGTAGAATTGATGCAGATTGTTGATACCGTTTTCACCCGTTTTGGAATACGGGTACAAATCAAGATCAACAATAGGAAAATCCTCACAGGTATAGCGGAAACCATCGGAGCGGCAGACAAGATTGTTGATATAACCGTTGCCATAGACAAACTAGATAAGATTGGTATAGATAATGTTAACGAGGAGTTGCGGGCATCAGGCTTGTCAGATGATTCAATAATGAAGTTGCAACCGATATTATCACTTGATGGTGCGAATGATGACAAATTGTCTGTTATCAGTGGAGTTCTCAGAGATAGCGAAATAGGTCAGAAAGGCATAGAAGAATGTCGTTTTATACTTGATACATTAAAGACCGTTGGGTTGAGAAATGAAATACAACTCGATTTGTCTTTGGCACGCGGACTGAACTATTATACCGGTGCGATCTTTGAGGTAAAAGCGCTTGATACTCCAATTGGAAGTATAACTGGCGGTGGTCGTTATGACAATCTTACCGGAATATTCGGAATGCCGGGAATAAGCGGTGTAGGGATCTCTTTCGGAGCAGATCGAATTTATGATGTACTGAATAGTTTAAATTTATATCCTACCGATGCCGTATCATCCACCCAGGTTCTTTTTATAAATTTCGGTGAGAAAGAGGCTGTTTATAGTCTTACTTTGATAAACCGACTCAGAGAAGCCGGTATACGTGTGGAGATATATCCCGATTCTGCCAAAATGAAGAAACAGATGAGTTATGCAAATAATAAAAGCATACCGTTTGTAGCTTTGATTGGAGAGAATGAGATAAAAGAGAGTAAGATAACATTGAAGAACATGTCTACCGGAGAGCAGAATTTGATTACGATTGAAGAGATGATCGATATCGTCGCAAATTCAACGGAATGACAGGTTATATGGTTTCCGGTAGATATTGGAGGATGATTGTTTTATAAATCAGATAAATTTTATGAGAAAGCTTAAAAACATAATCTATTTATTGATTGTCGTTATAACCTTATCCGCCTTTAAGCGAGATAATACAATAACAATATTTATGATTGGTGATTCGACGATGGCCAACAAACCAATTAAAAACGGTAATCTTGAAAGAGGGTGGGGAATGGCTCTGCAATGTTATTTTGATGAAGGAATAATAGTTGATAACCATGCCGTAAACGGTCGTTCATCCAAGAGTTTTATAGATGAGGGACGTTGGAAAGTTGTTGTGGACAAAATAAAGCCTGGTGATTATGTATTTATACAGTTCGGCCATAATGATGAAAAGCCTAAGGCTGACAGGCATACAGACCCAGGGTCGACATTTGATGACAATCTTCGTAAATTCATTCGTGAAACTCGTGAGAAAGGTGGCATTCCAGTTTTGTTCAATAGTGTTGTACGCCGTAACTTCTTGAAGTCGGCTCCTGACAATGACGATGATGAGGCTTTACGTAATACCACGGGTCCTACCAAAATACAGTCAAACGAGGAAGGTGACATATTGGTAGACACTCATGGAGATTATGTTGTGGCACCGCGTAATGTTGCGAAAGAAATGGATGTTCCTTTTGTAGATGCCAATAAGATAACCCATGACCTTGAACAGGGACTCGGAAAGGAGAAATCCAAGAAATTGCACATGTGGTTTTTACCAGGCGAGGAGCCATCGGTTCCCAAAGGGCGTCAGGACAATACACATTATAATGTATATGGAGCACATGTTGTTGCCCGCTTGCTTACGGATGCTATCGCCAAGGAAGTTCCGGCCTTGAGAAAGCACACACTGAACTATGATATCTCAGTGGCATCAGATGGTGTCGGTGATTATTTTGATGTACAGAGAGCGGTGGACAATGCTCCCGTTGGAAAGAAAACGACTATACAGCTTTTTGCCGGCGAATGGAATAAGCCGGTAGTCAATAAAGACAAAAAAATAAAGTTTATATTGAGAGAAGGAGCAAAGTGGAAGAAGTAGAATTAATTGAATAAATCAATTGATAAATTTGTTCAAGTGTATGATATTTCGTATTTTTGCAAAGAAATATATTTAGATTTACAACAATTATGAAGAAGAAGTTTATTTGCTCTGTATGTGGTTACATATATGAGGGTGATGCGGCACCGGAATCGTGCCCGATTTGTAAGGCTCCCGCCTCTAAGTTTACCGAAATGGTATCTGATGATGAGATGACATTCGCGACAGTACATACTCTCGGCGCAGCGAAGAATGAGGGCGCTAACGAGGAGATGATAGCCGATCTTAACGCACATTTCAACGGAGAGTGTGGTGAGGTTGGAATGTATCTTGCCATGAGCCGTCAGGCTGACCGTGAGGGTTATCCGGAGATTGCCGAGGCTTATAAGCGTTACGCATTTGAAGAAGCGGAGCATGCGGCTAAATTTGCAGAGTTGTTGGGTGACGTACTTGGAGATACGAAGAGTAATCTTGAAGCACGTATAGCAGCAGAGAAAGGTGCTTGCGAAGACAAATTCCGTATAGCGAAGAATGCCAAGGCAGCCGGAATGGACGCTACACATGATACTGTTCATGAGATGGCAAAAGATGAAGCTCGCCATTGTGCGGGTTTCATGGGATTATACAAGCGTTATTTCGGAGATGAGAAATAATAGGCACAATAAAATATGAGAATAGTCGTTTTATCATTAAGATGAAACGACTATTTTTTTTTATGACAATATTGTCGGTAACTTTTTTCTCGGCTTGTACAGACGATGATTCTTTCGGTACAAACCGTTCGGATATACTGACATTTTCCACGGATACGGTAAATATGGATACTCTTTTCAGTACTGTTCCTACTTCAACATACAATTTTTGGGTATATAATAATAGTGGTGATGGTATCCGTGTGCGTAAGGTCAGGCTCCAACGGGGAAACCAAACCGGTTTTCGTGTGAATGTTGACGGAGAGTATCTGGATAATGCCCTCGGGAGTCAAGTCAGCGATATTGAAATACGTAAAGGAGACAGTATAAGGGTTTTCGTAGAATTGACATCGGCCATGAATAATTCGGATACGCCTCAGCTTGTAGAGGACAATCTTCTTTTTAATCTTGAAAGTGGTGTGGAGCAGAGCGTATGCCTGCGAGCATATTCGTGGGATGCATTACTGTGTGATACCGTTGTGATAAAAAAAGACAGTGTCATATCCGGAAACAAGCCTATTGTCATCCGCCGTGGGCTTTCGGTCGATAGTGGCGCTACACTTACTATAAATGCTCCGGCATGTCTTTATTTTCATGACGGAGCCGGAATAGATGTATATGGCAGGCTTATTGTAAACAAGGGTAATGTCGGTAACGATGTAGTTTTCAGGGGAGATCGCACAGACCGAATGTTTGATTATCTGCCGTACGACCGTGTGAGCGGACAGTGGCGTGGCATACGTATACATTCTTCCTCGTCTGGCAACTACATTTCAAATGCGGATATTCACAGTGCCGAATATGGTGTGGTATGCGATTCCGCGGCTTATGACCCGCTTACTTCCAGGCTTACGCTGGAAAATGTTATTATACATAATTGCAAAGGGACGGGGGTGGAAACCAACAACTCGAATGTGTCCATTGTAAACAGTCAGATAACCAATACTCTCGGAGATTGTGTCGCAATACATGGAGGAAGTGCATTGATTGTATATTGTACCATAGCCCAATTCTATCCGTTCAGTGCGGATAGGGGGGCGGCGTTACGCTTTACTAATTTCAAAGGGGAGTATGATTATCCTCTTCATGCTTTTGAATGCTATAATACATTGGTAACGGGGTACGCCGGCGATGTCGTATATGGAGAGACGAAAGATACGACAGTGGCTTTCAGCTATTATTTTGCCAATTCCATATTGCGTACGGAAAAGCCTGACAGTAACATGATCAATAGCGGAGCTTACAGTAATATAATTTGGGAGACACCTAAAGACACATTGCAAGGTAAAGGCCACTTCATTCTTATTGATGAGGAAAACATGTATTACAACTTCAAGTTGGATTCCATGTCTACCGCAAGAGGAAATGCCATGCCTATAGGACAATACCTCACAGACCGCATAGGTAAAGACCGTGGCGATATACCTGATATCGGTTGCTATCAGTATGTGGATCCGAAACGTCTTATAGTTTTTCCTCGTTAAAGGAAAGTGGCATCAAGTTTTTTATGCCGTCCATTACATATATATGTTTGGTACCGTAAAGCAATATACGGACTTCTCTGCCAAACCTTTGCTCGGTCTCGATAAGTGCCTGCCTGCAAGTGCCGCATGGGGTTATCGGGTCTGCCAATAGTCCTTCACGGTTTCTTGCGGCAATGGCAATTTTGACTACGGCATTATCAGGGAATTGTGCTCCTGCGGTAAACAGGGCAGTACGTTCCGCACAGATTGTGACTGAGAATGCGGCATTTTCCTGATTGCATCCTGTTATTTCCTCTCCGTTGTCAAGTTGCAACGCCGCTCCCACACTGAAATGCGAGTACTTGGAGTATGAGTTTTGTGTGGCTTCGATGGCCTTGTTCACCAATCTTTGCTCATCGCAAGGCAACTCTTCCTGTTTGCATATCGTAAATATCGATTTTACCGTTCTTTCTTCCATAATATATCTTTTGGTGCAAATTTAGCAAATTATCTGTGATAAGTAGATTATTTTCACTACTTTTGTATTATAAAAACGATACTTATAATGACGCGATATATATTGACAACATGTTTATGTCTGTTTGCTGCCTTAGCGCAAGCGCAGATGCGGTGGAATCAAGCATATCAACAATACATAAACCAATATAAGGACCTGGCCATAGAGCAGATGCTGAAATACAATATTCCGGCAAGTATAACACTTGCTCAGGGGCTGTTTGAGTCTCGTGCAGGATTGAGTGTATTGGCTACAAAAGGGAATAATCATTTCGGAATAAAATGCCATGGGTGGCAGGGACGTGCCGTATATCATGATGATGACGCAAGGAATGAGTGTTTCAGAGCCTATCGTAATGCTTATGAAAGTTATGAAGACCATTCCCGCTTTTTGGCCGGAGGGCAGAGATACCGCAAGTTGTTCAGTCTTAAAGTCACTGATTATAAAGGATGGGCGCATGGATTGAGAGCAGCCGGTTATGCTACCAATCCCCAGTATGCAAAGAAACTTATAGAGATAATTCAACTTTACAGACTGCATGAGTTTGACAAGGCAAGGAAATATGATAAGTTCTTTGCTCGCAGGAGCAAAGACATTGCCGGCAAAGGCGGGGTTCTACACCAAGTGTTTGAATTTAATAACAATTATTATGTGAAAGCACGGCACGGTGATACGTTTAGGACTATTGCTGCCGAGGTTGGTATTTCATATCGTTCATTGGCAAAGTATAATGAACGGAATCGCAAGGATATACTTGAAGAAGGCGAAATTATATATCTCAAAAAAAAGCGTACGAAAGCTCCTAAAAGTTATAAAGGAAGGTTGCACTATGTGAAACCCGGTGAGTCGATGTACAGCATAGCACAATTATACGGAATACGGTTGGCCAATTTATATAAGATGAATGGTCTTTCACCGGACTACCAGATAAGGGTGGGAGACGGTTTGCGCCTGAGATAATCACTAAATTCGTTTTTGTCAAAAAAGTGAACAAATACTTTCGTATATTTGGCTTATTTTCAAAAAAAAATTTTTATTTGGAAGTATCCGAATTTTGAGCGAATTTGTAATATTCTGATAATTAGCTGTTTGAATATTTATTACATTTGTTCGTATTCATTTAGCCCCTCGTTGTGTTGCAATAAGCATCCCGTTACCTTGCAATAGCATGCCCGTTGCATCGCAACGGGATACTTATTGCAAGGCGATAAGCCGCTAAATGCAGTCCAACAAGTACCTTATTGCAAGACGAAGGTGTTTTTTTCTTGTTTTAATATTGATTTTAAGATAAAAACAATGATGTCCAAATTCTATTTGCTTTCATTTTCAATGCCAAAAAATCATATAGTTTTCTTTACAAATTAGAGTGGAGAATATACTTTTGTCACTTTTTGTTGGAAACATGTTTAAAAACATATTGTCAAATTTGTAAAATAGTAAAAAGATGTTTATCTTTGCTTTCGTTATCCTGAATACAATCTTTTTACCTTAAAATGGCTAATACCTATTGAGGAAAATGCCTCTCACTGTGAATGTGAAGCGAGAGGCATTTTTGTTTTTATTATTTTATTCCCCGTTCATTGAGGGCTTTGCTGTATTTTGCCGCGTTTCGCAGGTGTTCTTCGTAAGTAATGGCAAAATTGTGGGTTCCGGAAAAATCCTCTTTCGCACACATATAAATATAGTCATGTACTGCATGGTTAAGTACGGCATCTATACCTGCTATAGAGGCCACTTTTATGGGGCCGGGTGGTAGTCCGGTGTTTTTATATGTGTTATAAGGGCTGTCAACGCGCAACAATTTATTATAAATCCGGCGCAATCCGAAGTTTTTCAATGCGAATTTAATTGTCGGATCGGCTTGAAGGGGCATATCTGTTTTCAGGCGGTTGTAGTACATGCCCGCCACCATAGGTTTCTCTGCCGTGTTGGCTGTTTCTTCGTCTATGATGCTTGCAAGAGTTGCCACTTGTACAGGCGTCATGTTCATGGCTTTTGCTTTTTCTGTGCGCTCTTTGTTCCAGAACTTGGCGTGTTCTTTCTCCATTCTTTCCATGAACTTGTCAATACTCGTATTCCAATATATGTCATAGGTGTTTGGCACGAACATGGCAACAATAGATGCCGTGTCGTACCCGTAAGCGGCACATGTGGTCGAGTCGGTAAGCGTTTTTATTATGGTAGTGCTGTCTATCATAAGTTTTTTTGATAACGCTCCGGCAAGTTTTTCCATTGTACGCGCTTCCGGGATAGTGAGACTGATGGATGTCTGTTGGCCGTTTTTGATGCGGCGGAAAACCTTCATCACCCCTTCGCCAGGGTTTATAACATATCTTCCGGTACGTATATTTTCTTCATAGCCGGTATGTCTTGCCAGTGTCTTAAATCCGGCTATGGTGTGGTTTGCCCCAATTGCTCCGAGTTTTGTGTATACGGAATCGGCCGTGTCATCATTGTCAATATAAACGTAACTGATATCGCTTTTGATGGAAAAGGCGGAGAAGAAATAATAGTGAAATAAGAAAATTATCAATAGCAGACATCCGCCTGCAATATAAAGATAAAGTTTTGATTTTATAAGTTTCATTTATCGTCTATTAAAAAACATTACAAAGGTACTGCATTTTCCAATAATAGAGAAATGTTTTATTTGTTTTTTACTACCTTTGCAAGTATGCATTTGGTATGAACATGTGAGACATGAGACTATGAAATTAAGATTCAGCATTGACTATAATACAGCGTGGGGCGAAAGCCTGCATGTTGTCATTGACTATCTGGGTAAGGACGGAATGGTGAAGAGCCATAACATGCGGATGTCTACCGGTGACGGACGGTTATGGATGCTTGAAACAGTGGCCGTAGAGTCGAGGAGTCATCCTGTGGCGTCGTTCAGATACAGGTATCAGGTGGAGGATGATGACGGGCATGTTTTAAGAAGCGAATGGGATTTGGTGCCACGCATTCTTGAATTTGACTCCATGAGAGATTATATCATTCCTGATGAGTGGCGTGAAATACCTTTGCAGTATCATCTGTATACCAATGCCTGTATAACGGCACACCTTGGCAGGCAGGATGATACAGTGCAACCGTTGCGGTTGCCGATATACCGTCGTACCATATTATTTCGTGTCTCGGCCCCTCAGTTAAAACCGGGACAGGTGTTGGCACTTTGCGGAAATCATCCTGCTATAGGCGGATGGAATGTTTCCCGATATCTGAAGATGCAGTATGCCGGGATGATGGAGTGGATGTTGTCTGTAAATGTGATGGGCATAATGGTGCCAGTTGAATACAAGTATGTGATTGTGGATGAAAAGACCGGCGAACTGATAGCATGGGAAGAAGGAGGGAACCGATCTGCAAACGGTATTGAAGTGTCAGACGGACAAGTGCTGGTACTTGACGGCGGCATAATCAGAGTCAGAGAAGATATATGGAGAGTGGCCGGAGTTGTTGTTCCTGTGTTTTCATTGCGTAGTTCGCAGTCTTATGGAGTCGGTGATTTTGGCGATTTGCGTCGTATGGTCGATTGGGCTGTTGCTACTGGAATGAAGGTGATACAGACCCTTCCTCTTAACGATACGACATTGACACACGGGTGGAGAGATTCTTGCCCTTATACGGCTATATCCATATATGCCCTGCATCCGCATTATGTAGATCTTGAAGCCGCAGGACGGTTGAGGAGCACTGATGACATGATGACTTTCAATCGTCGGCGTCGTGAGTTGAACGCTATCGGCTACAGTGACTATGAAGCAGTGGGGCGTGTCAAGTCTGAATATTTGAGACTGTTGTATGTCGAGCAGGGGCAGTGTGTCGTCGGCTCTGCCGGTTATAAGGATTTTGTGGCAAAGAACGTCAGATGGCTCATGCCGTATGCCGTGTTTTGCTTGTTGCGTGACAGGTATTCGACAGCCGTTTTTTCCGAATGGGGAGAGTATAGTGTCTATGATGAGAAGAAGGTAAAAGCCTGTTGTGATGAGCATAAGGATGAGATAACGTATATATACTATATTCAATATCTGTTACATAAACAGTTGAAAGAGGTGGGCGATTATGCTCGTGCCCATGGAGTGGTGCTTAAAGGAGATATTCCAATAGGAATACGCCGTGACAGTGTCGAAGCATGGGTACAACCGGAATATTTCAATTTGGATTTCCAGACAGGCGCACCACCAGACAATTTTTCATATAACGGTCAGAACTGGTTACTTCCTACATATAATTGGGATGTAATGATGAAAGATGGATGCCGCTGGTGGCGTGATCGCCTGGCTCACATGGAACAGTATTTCGGTGCATTCCGCATAGATCATGCTCTTGGCTTTTTCAGGATATGGGAGATACCACAGAATGCCGTGCATGGACTGCTCGGCCACTTTTATCCGGCTTTGCCTCTCACCGGCAGCGAAATAGAGTATTTCGGTTTGAAGTTTCGCAAGGAGTTGTTTACGCGTCCGTTTATAAACGATCGTGTTATAAGCAAGTTGTTCGGCATTCATGCAGACTATGTGAGAGACAATTTTCTGATAAATAAAGCATATGGCATGTATGAACTTAAATCAGAATGTGACACGCAACGTAAAGTTCAGTTCCTGTTTGAGGGGAAACGAGACGAGAACAGTCTGTGGATTCGTGACGGACTGTATCGTTTGATAAGCAATGTGCTGTTTGTTGAGGATCCGAGACAGCATGAGATGTATCATCCTCGTATCGGTGCATATAACGATTTGGTGTTTGACGCATTAAACGCGGAAGACAAAGATGCTTTCATGCGGCTGTATAATAATTATTTTTATCAGCGTCATGACATGTTTTGGGGAGAGCGTGCGGCAGTAAAACTGCAAATGTTGTTGCGTGGAACGAGAATGCTTCCGTGTGCGGAAGATTTGGGTATGCTGCCGCAATGTGTCAGTCATGTTTTGGATTCATTACGGGTACTGACTCTTGAAATTCAGTCGATGCCAAAGCAGAATGGTTATGAGTTTGCTCATCTTGAAGCAAATCCGTATCGAAGTGTAGCGACAATATCCACCCATGACATGCCGTCTCTGCGCCTTTGGTGGGAAGAAAACCCGGAGCATGCCCAGAGATATTACGTGACGATGCTTCAAAAGGAAGGGCACGCACCGGAGCATTTGCCGGCGCATATAGCGGAAGAGATAATAGCCCGTCATCTGTATTGTCCGTCGATGATGTGTCTTTTGTCTTTGCAGGATTGGCTTGCAATGGATTCGGAACTGCGTTCGAAAGACATTCGTGGCGAAAGGATAAATATTCCAAGTGACAATGATAACCGTTGGAAATATCGTATGCATATTACAATTGAAGAACTTCTTAAAGCTGATAAATATAATCAGAAGATAAAAACAATGATAAAACGAAGTAAACGATGAAAGACTATAATACATATATATTCGATCTCGATGGCACGTTGCTCAGCACGCTAACCGATTTGGTGGCATCGACAAACTATGCGCTTCGCCGTTACGGAATGCCGGAACATACATACGAGGATATTAGATTATTTGTGGGTAATGGCGTGAGAAAACTTATAGAACGGGCTGTACCCGAAGGAATCGGGAATAGTGATTTCAATAATGTGTATATGACATTTCGTGAGCATTATATGGAACACTCGCTTGATACCACCGATCCTTATCCGGGTATAATGGAACTACTTGCGGAACTGAAAAAGCGGGGCAAGCGGATGGCTGTGGTAAGCAATAAGTTTTATGCGGCAACCGAGGAACTGTGCCGTTATTTTTTTGGCGGATATATAGATGTGGCTATCGGGGAGCGGGATGGTATACGTAAAAAACCAGCACCGGATGCGGTTTTTGAGGCAATGCGCAGACTTGGGGCAGACAAGGATGGTACTGTTTATATAGGTGACAGTGATGTTGATATCGAAACAGCCCGCAACAGTGGTCTGCCGTGTATAAGTGTTTTATGGGGATTTCGTGATAGAGAATTTCTTATAGAACACGGCGCGACGACATTTATCATGAAACCGGAGGAGTTGTTGGCATGATTTGTACTCTTATATAGCTTATGAGAAAAGAAAATACTTTTCAGCTTAATGTATGTTTGTCAAAGTAAGCCATGATGTTGTCTTTATAGCTATCGGATATAGGTATGTGTTTATTGCCAAAGACAATTCGTAAACGGTCTAAAACGGTTATTTTGTCCATATGAACTATATATGAACGATGGGTACGCATGAACTCCGGTTCCGGGAGATGTTGTTCCAGGGTCTTTAAGTTTATCAGTGACATTATTTTCTCTCCATTATTCATATATATGCGGACATAATCTTTTTGGCCTTCGATATATAGAATATCGTCAAGTGATATGCGTATGAGTTTATAATCGCTTTTTATCATTATAAATCTGTTTCCGTCGTGGTTGGTTTTGTTTTTCAAGGAACTGAACCACTCTAATGCTTTATCTGCAGACATAATGAAGTCGTTGTAGCTGATGGGTTTTAGTAAATAGTCTATCGCATTAACTTTATATCCATGTAGAGCATATTGGTCGAATGCTGTCGTGAAGATGATTTTAGTTTCTTTCGGAATGATTCTGGCAAACTCGATTCCGCTTAATTCCGGCATTTGTATATCAAGAAAAATCAAATCAACGGGAGTGTTCCGAATGTCTTTCATTGCACTTATGGCGCTGTTGTATGTGCCTCTTAGTGTGATGAAAGGTGTTTTACGGGCATAACTGGCTAACAGTTCGCATGCTAACGGTTCGTCATCGATTATTATACAGTTTAGTGTCATATATTTTTATTGTGGATTTATATACAGTCTTGGTCTCATTGATATTCCTTGTCCATTCATAGGCATTTGGATATATAAGTTGAAGGCGCTTGGCAACCTGTTTCAATCCTATGCCGTGTCCGCTTCTGTCTTTCTCATTTTTAGGGAAATAACTGTTTTCAATGGAGAATGTTATACACGAATTGTCTGCGTGAAGATCAATGTATATAAAACCGTCTTGGGTTGCGCTGACTCCGTGTTTAAACGCATTCTCAATCAAGGATATGAATATAAGCGGAGCAATATGAATGCAATTGTTTTCCGGGATTTTTATATTCATTTGCACATCGGTATTTGCCGTAAGTCTGATTTGCATCAGATTGACGTAGTTTTTAAGAAATCTTGCTTCTTTATCAATATCTACATATTGTTCCTGATTATCGTAAAGAACGTGGTGTAGCAGTTTGCTTAATTCCATTATTGCATCTTGTGCCTTTTGAGTATCAAAAGCAGTGAGTGCATAAATGTTGTTCAATGTGTTAAGCAGAAAATGCGGATTTATTTGTATACGCAAGTTTTTGAGTTCTGCTTTGCTGCGTGCGGCTTCCGCTTCCTTATGCGCCATTTCCAATGATTGCCATCTCATGGCCAGTCGTATGCATGTGGCTATGATTGCGGTAATGGTAAGGTTAAAACAGTCTCGTAATATAAAGAGCGAAGAAATATTATGTCTTTTAACCGGCATAACGTGCGGTTCACTTCCAAATAAAGAGCAGCTGTATTCTATCCAGTAATGAACAGCCGTACCCATAACCACTATAATGATGATGTTTGTAAAATAATAATACTTTTTCTCTTTTTCGGTAAATAGTTTTGGAGCAAGCCAAAGGTAATTTGTATAGAACAGGATGAATTGTGATAAAGGTATAACGCTGAAAATAAGAAATATATCCAAGTTCATGCTGTCACCTTGATTTATGAAAATTAACGGTGACATGAATATTGCAATCCATATCGCAGCGTGAATAATATATGTCAATTTGTTTTTGGTCATAATTATCAAACCTATACG
The DNA here is from genome assembly GCF_013166535.1 of Prevotella sp. PTAC. Lineage (NCBI taxonomy): Bacteria > Pseudomonadati > Bacteroidota > Bacteroidia > Bacteroidales > Prevotellaceae > Prevotella > Prevotella sp. PTAC. The sequence goes on along the minus strand of NZ_JABKKK010000007.1, from coordinate 53,754 downwards.
CTTATTCGTATCTCAGAGCCTCAATAGGGTCAAGATTTGCCGCTTTTTTAGCCGGATACCATCCGAAAAATATTCCCGTGAACGTACATACCGCAAAGCTCATGACTATAGTCCATAATTGAATGGCTATCGGCCAGTGGACGAATGTTTGTATTGCGTAAGAGGCACTGACCCCTATTATTACCCCAATGACTCCACCTGTGACGCTTAACAGTACTGCTTCTATCAGGAATTGGTTAAGAATGTCTATCCCGCGTGCTCCCACGCTCATGCGAAGACCTATTTCTCTTGTACGTTCCGTAACGCTCACATACATGATGTTCATGATTCCTATGCCACCGACAATGAGTGAGATGCCGGCGACACATCCCAATAGGATGGTCAGCATGTTTGTGGTATTATTCATCATTGACGCCAGTTCCTCTTGAGAACGAATGTTGAAGTCATCTTCATCAGCGTCCGTTTTGTGGCTCTTGTCTTTTAATCTGTGTGTACGTCTCAATATCTCCCTTATTTCGCTTGTCGCATATTCGGTAGCTTCTTCTGTGATGGCAGAGCATTGTATACCGCTGAGATATGTCTGGGCCAGTATTCTTTTCATTACCGATGTATATGGAGCTAATACCAAATCGTCTTGATCCATACCCATTGAGTTGTATCCTTTCTTTTTAAGTATTCCGATTACCCTGAACGGGATGGAGTTAAATCTCACGATTTTTCCGATAGGTTCGCTGCCATCCGGAAAAAGATTATCGACTACCGTTTGCCCCAGCACACATACTTTTGCGCTCGTTTTTATATCTCCGTCATCAAACATTTCTCCATCCGAAATACTAATCTGCCTTATATCGAGATAATCCTGATTGACACCGTATATGGAAGAGGGCGTGTTTTCGTTGCCGTATATAAATTGTCCACCGCTGCTTACCATCGGACTGATTGCTTTTATATATTTGCATTCATCTTTTATCGCTTGATAATCATCCAGTTTTAGAGTCTCCATGGAAGACGCATCTTGTTTTACTCCACCTCTTCGATCTGCTCCTGGGTGTATCATAATCATATTTGAGCCCATTTCCGATATACTTGCCTGGATGCTCAACTTTGTTCCCTGGCCGACAGCAAGCATGGTTATCACCGATGCTATACCTATGATTATTCCCAAGGCGGTAAGGAAAGAACGCATCTTGTTGGCGGCGATGGCTTTCAACGCAATCTTAAATAGGTTTATATAGTTCATGATTAATCTTCTGTATTTGTGGGTAATGCGGCAAGACCCTCTGCTGCCGACAATATGTTATTATTGTATTCATCAGTTATGACCTTACCGTCCCGAAGCATAATATTGCGACTGGAATAATTGGCTATATCCGGGTTGTGAGTGACAAATATGATAGTGCGGCCTTCCTCATGCAGTTTTTGAAATAAAACAAGTATTTCAAACGAAGTCCTTGTATCAAGGTTGCCGGTAGCTTCGTCTGCAAGGATGACAGCCGGGTTGTTGACCAAAGCCCTCGCTATTGCTACTCGTTGCATCTGTCCGCCTGACATTTGATTTGATTTGTGGTAAAGCCGGTTGCCGAGTCCCACTGCATTCAGTGAGTCGATAGCCCGATTATTGCGTTCTGTCGCACTTATTTCACTGTTGTACATGAGTGGCAACTCGACATTTTCCACGCTTGTGGTTTTAGGTAGAAGGTTATAGTTTTGGAATATAAATCCTATTTTGCGGTTACGGAGAACGGCTCTTTGCGCTTTTGACATGCTTCTAACCGAAATGCCATCTAGCAGATACTCTCCACTTGACGGTGTATCAAGACAACCGAGTTGGTTAAGCAGTGTGGATTTTCCAGAACCAGACTTTCCCATTATCGTGACAAATTCGCCTTCGTATATTTTGAAGGAAACACCGCGCAGGGCATATACGATCTCGTCACCGACTACAAATTTGCGTTTGACGTTTTGTAGTTCTATGACTGCTTTTTTGTTTTTATCTACCATTTGTCATTGCTTTTTGTTGTTTCGCTTTGGTGGTCCAGGTGCAAAGGGAGAGCGTACATCTTCCTCTGAGTTTATTTCGTCGTCCTCGGGTTCTTTTATACCTGTGATAATAGTTGTTCCTTGTTTTATTCCTCTTAAAATCTCAGTATTAATGCCATCTGATATTCCTGTTTGTACATTGTGGGCTTGTAGGTTTTTTCCTTCTAATGTCCACACTTTGCTTTTTCCTTTTATGTCATTTATTTTATAGTCGCCGACAATATCCTTATCAGGTGAAAATTTCAAAGCTTTATTCTGAACACTCAGTACATTAGGTTTTTCGGCAGTGTATATTGTAACATTGGCGGTGAGTCCGGGTTTCAACTTTAAATCTGCATTTGGCGCACTTATGACGACTTCATAAGTAACGACATTATTGGTTGTAGTCGCTTCCTGTCGCACTTGGGTTACGCTTCCTTTAAAAATGTCATTAGGATATGCGTCAACGGTAAAAGTTACGCGCTTACCTTCTTTCACTTCACCAATATCCGCTTCATCAACATCGGCTACCACTCTCATATCGGTCAGGTCTTTTGCTATTTTAAACAGTTCCGGAGTATTGAAACTTGCTGCGACAGTCTGACCCTCTTCCACGGATTTTGATAATACGATTCCGTCGATAGGTGAGGTAATAGTGGCATATCCCAGGTTTGTTTGTGCTTTCTGCACCGTTTCTTTTGATGCGGCAACATTCTCCTTCGCTTTTAGATAGCTGAGTTTTGCGTTTTCATAATCTTCCGCGCTTATAAGTCCTTTTTTATATAATGTGTTGTATCTATTGAAATTTGAAGTCTCATAATTCAATGTACTTTGTGCGCTTGCCAAATTAGCTTTGGATGTATTTAATTCGCTGATTAGGTTTGTTTTATCCAACTCGGCTATTATTTGTCCTTTTTTGACAACACTGTTATAATCGACATGTAATTTGCTTACAATACCGGAAACCTGTGTTCCTACCGTGACAGATGTTACCGGTTCGATAGTACCTGTTGCGGTTATGCTGTTTCTAATTGTTGTTGACGATACAGTTGAAGTTTCAAAGGAGACCTGTGTCTTTTTATTGTTGCCTGATAACAGCCATGCTGTTGTTACGATTATGATTATGCCTCCTATTCCGAGCCATATTTTACTTATCCTTTTCATATTATTTATTTTAAATATCAATTTTATCACCTTTATAGAAGTTTAGAAGCTGAATATTTAGAATTGCCATGTATTTGCTTTGTAGCTTGTTGTATCGGGCATTTATCAAGTTTGTCTTTCCACTCATCAGTTCTATTATATTCTTCATGCCAAGTTCAAATTGTTCGCTTAGCAGTTCATAGCTAGCCTCCTCACTCCTCACATCGTCGATAGCGGCGATAAATTTCTGTTGGTTTGTTGTCGCATCCAACCAATACGAGTCTATGGTATAATAAATCTGTTTTTTCTTGTCTTCTAAATCTAGCATACTCTCTGCTTGTTCTATCTTGGCTTTACTTATGGCGGTCTTTGTCTTGCGATTATCCGATATAGGGATACTTATTGTTGCTCCTACCGATGCGTCGAAGTTTGTTTTCAATTGCGTGCCCCAGTTCTTTGATGTCATGGAAGTACTGCTTGTACCACCTCCACCTGTAATGCTTATCGTTGGCATATATCCGGCTTTGGCTATTGAAAGATTGGTATTGCCAGCCTCTATGGACAATATGCTTTTTCTTATTTCCGGTCTTAGGACTAATGCCGATTCATATATAGATTGCAATTGGGGAATGTCTGTCAATGCGTCTTCATCAGATATTTCAGGGGTGTGGATGTCGAAGTCATCGTTTCCCGTCAGTTCCAGCAACTGTTTCAATTGTAATTTATAGTTGGCCAAGTTGCTTTCCGCGTTTACTAAAGTATATTTGTCTGATGCGCGTTGAGCGGTTAGTTGTGCCAAGTCTGCTTTAGACATCTTGCCGACTTCCACTAATTCCCTGCCTCGTTCCTCATTTTTCACGCTTACAGCATAACTTTGATTAGCAACGGTAATTGCTTCTTTCATATATAGTATTTGTATGTATAGCTTAGCTATTTCCTCCTGTATGATGTTGGAATTTGTTTCAGTGTCCAACTCGGCTTGTTCTTCTGTTATTCTGTTCAGTTTGATATTGTTTATATTCCGGTTCCCATTCCATACAGTCCAATTAAGGTTAAGTCCATAACTTCCATTATAGTATGTTTTCTTTACACTTGTGGCTACCGTTCCGTTTGTGACAGTGCTTATTCCCATATCAGTCCATGGTCTATATCCCACAGATTGGTTTGTAGACAGGCTGATATTTGGTAATAAATCAGCCTTTGCTTGCTTAAGTCCTTCTGTAGCCGATTGTTTGGCGAGTTTTGATTTTTTCAGCATTATGTTGTTTTCCAAGGCATATTGTATACATTCATTCAATGTCCATTGCCTTGATGGCTGAGATTTGATACCGATTGAAATCAGTATTAATGCCGTTAGAATAAATCCTTTTTTCATTAGCTGCATATTATTAATATATTTTCTGTGACAAAGTTATCAATAATATATCAAATGTAAAAATAAAATATATCAATACTGTGAATTAATAGAATAAAGGCATCGAATATCCGATTATATTCGATGCCTTTAACATTTGTCTACATATAATTAAAATTGCTGTAATCGTGCGATGTATTTACCTATAATGTCAAATTCCAGATTAACGGTTGTTCCTACTTGGATGTCGCAAAAGTTGGTATGCTCAAATGTATATGGGATTATTGCAACTCTGAAAGAATTTAACGTGGAGTCACATACGGTTAGTGAAACTCCGTTGACGGTTATGCTGCCTTTTTCAACAGTGAGATATCCCTGACGTACCATTTCTTTATTCTCTTTATATTCAAAAGTGAAATATTTGCTACCATTGGCATCTTCAATTGCCGTACAGACTGCAGTCTCGTCAACATGACCTTGCACAATGTGGCCGTCCAGCCTGCCGTTCATCATCATTGAGCGTTCCACATTCACCTTATCACCGACAGTTAACAATCCCAAATTGCTGCGTTCGAGTGTCTCTTTCATTGCCGTAACAGTATACGTATCATCGACAATGTTGACAACCGTAAGACAAACTCCGTTATGCGCCACGCTTTGGTCTATTTTCAATTCTTTTGTGAATGAGCATTTCAGAGTGAAATCGATATTCTCCCTATCTCTGTTAATCTCTACTACGGTGGCAAACTCTTCTATAATTCCGGAAAACATTCTGATAATTATGATTATTGGGTTTAAATAAAAAAGGACGTATCGATGATGTGATGAAAACTCCTGTAAAATAAGGTTTGAGAACTCTCACTGACTTTGTAATCCACCGGCATCATACAATGCAACTCCGTTTATAATATAAGAGATGTGGCCCGCCATTGACAGGAGTATATTCTCGGTTTTCAATTTAATTGATGAGTATCCCAATCTAATCGATACGTCCTGTTCTTTCTCCTTTTCGTCATGCAAAGGTACTTATTAAATTTTATATGGCAAAGTGTTTAACTCTTTTTTATTTATATTCAAATTGCCGATGAATTCTACAACTAGGAATAAAAAGAATGGCAGTGAACTAAGAATTAATAAAGATATTCCGTTATTTATAGGAAAAGTTGTACTTTTGCAGTTGTTTTTATAACATCTATTGTTTTATGTTTGGAAAGAAGAAAAGATGGCATATAATCCGTGAACATGGCATCACTGAAATGGATAAAAAAGTGATGTATTGGGAGAATAAAGGGAAATTGGTGCCTACGCGTGAATTAATAAAAACTCCGGAACAGATAGAGGGTATTCGTAAGAGTGGCGTTATCAATACAGGTGTATTGGATGAGGTCGCAAAGCATATTCATGCAGGAATGACCACTCTTGAAATAGATAAGATATGCCATGACTACTGTATTTCTCATGGTGGAACGCCTGCATGTCTTGATTATGAGGGATTTCCCAGAAGTGTATGCACCAGCATAAACGAGGTCGTGTGTCATGGTATTCCGAAAGAGGAAGATGTATTGCAGGAAGGGGATATTGTGAATGTTGATTTCACGACTATACTCGACGGATATTATGCAGATGCATCACGTATGTTCATAATAGGTAAGACAACTCCTGAAAAAGAACAACTTGTAAGGGTGGCAAAAGAATGTCTCGAGATTGGAGCAGAGGCTGCCAAACCATATTGTTTTGTCGGAGACATTGGGCATGCGATACAAAAGCATGCCGACAAGTATAATTATGGAGTTGTACGTGATCTTTGCGGTCATGGGGTGGGGCTTTCATTTCATGAAGAACCGGAAGTGTCTCATTATGGATATCGTGGAACCGGCATGCTTTTGGTTCCAGGAATGGTATTTACCATTGAACCTATGATAAACATGGGGACATGGAAGGTATATATAGACGCTGATGATAAGTATGGATGGGAAGTGATTACAGGAGACGAAAAGCCAAGTGCACAATGGGAACATACATTCCTGATGACGGAACATGGTGTTGAGATTTTGACCAGATAAACTATGGCTGAGAATAAAAGTATATATATATTAGGTATAGAGAGCAGTTGTGACGACACCTCGGCGGCAGTGTTACGTGATGGAGTGTTATTGAGCAATATCACTGCAAGTCAGGATGTTCATCGTGCCTATGGAGGGGTGGTGCCGGAACTGGCATCAAGGGCACATCAGCAGAATGTGGTTCCAGTGGTTGACCAGGCTATCAGGCGTGCCGGAATAACGAAAGAGCAGTTGTCGGCTATTGCTTTTACGCGCGGCCCAGGTTTGATGGGCTCTCTGCTTGTAGGTGTGAGTTTTGCAAAGGGGTTGGCAAGGTCTCTTGGTATTCCCATGATAGACGTAAATCACCTTCAAGGTCACGTCATGGCCCATTTCATTAAAGAAACGGATGATGACAAATCGGCTCCCCCAATGCCATTTCTTTGTTTATTGGTGAGTGGGGGCAATTCTCAGATAGTCAAGATTTCAGCATATAATGAAATGGAGGTTCTAGGACAGACCATAGATGACGCGGCTGGTGAGGCGATAGACAAATGTTCGAAAGTGATGGGACTCGGGTATCCTGGCGGTCCTATAATAGATAAGCTTGCCCGTCAAGGTAATCCATATGCCTATAAGTTTGCAGAGCCGCAGATACCTGGGTTGGATTATAGTTTCAGCGGATTGAAGACATCTTTTCTTTATTCTCTTCGCGATTGGGTGACCGACGAGCCGGATTTTATCGAGAAGCATAAAGAGGATATAGCAGCAAGCCTGGAATATACCATTGTGGATATTCTGATGAAAAAAATACGTAAAGCCGTGAAACAAACGGGAATAAAACATGTTGCCGTGGCGGGAGGAGTAAGTGCGAATAACGGTTTGAGGGCGGCTTTCCGTGAGCATGCCGATAAGTATGGATGGACTATTTACATACCGAAATTCAGTTATACAACAGACAATGCGGCTATGATTGGAATTACAGGCTATTTTAAGTATAAAGACGGAGACTTCTGCTCGATAGATAAGCCCGCCTTTTCAAAAGTTACGTTTAAATAACAATACAATGGATTTTGAAAGTAAAATAATAAGCAGGGAGGTTAGTCAACTGCTTTGGGAAAAAGAAAAAACAGTGGGAACGGCCGAGAGTTGCACCGGAGGACGTATTGCCGAGGCAATAATATCAGTGCCCGGTGCTTCAAAGTATTTCAAGGGTGGCATTATATCATACACAAATGAAGTTAAAGAGCATTTATTAGCAGTCTCTCATGAGTTAATAGAAGAAAAAACGGCTGTTTGTGAGGAAGTTGCGGTTGCTATGGTGAAAGGTGCATGTGCTACATTGGCAACCGATTATGCAATTGCAGCGACAGGAATCGCAGGTCCGACCGGTGGTTCTAAGGATGTTCCGGTTGGTACGATTTGGATTGCTTGCGGCACACCGCAGGTCGTAAAGACATTCAAAGTAGAGGAAGATCATGGTCGTGATATAAATCTTGCCATTGCGACAAGTAAGGCAATGTCCATGTTTTGGGAATTCCTTAAAGAGGAAGGAGAAGATATTGAGGCAGAGGAAACCAAATAATAGTCAACAAGTTGGCTTGAATATAAATATTTCTTAAAATATATATTCTTTAATACAAAAGTTTGGCTTTTCTGAAAAATAATGCTAACTTTGCACCCTGTTTGGAATAAGTTACAAAAAAGGAAACAAAAAATTAGATAGAAATGTCGAAAGTTTGCCAGATTACAGGAAAGAAGGCACAGATAGGTTGTAATGTGTCTCACTCAAAGCATCGCACAAAGCGCAGTTTTGATGTAAACCTTTTCAGCAAGAAATTCTACTATGTGGAGGAGGAATGCTGGATTAGCTTGAAAGTAAGTGCTGCAGGTTTGCGCTTAATTAATAAAGTAGGTCTTGACGCTGCGTTGAAGCAGGCTGTTGCCAAAGGATTCTGCGAGTGGAAAGATATTAAAGTAATAGGAGATTAATACCATGGCAAAGAAAGCTAAAGGCAATAGAGTGCAGGTTATTCTTGAATGCACTGAGATAAAGAACAGTGGTATGCCGGGTACAAGCCGTTACGTAACCACAAAGAATCGCAAGAATACTCCGGAGCGTATGGAATTGATGAAGTACAATCCTATCTTGAAGAAGATGACACTCCACAAGGAGATTAAATAATTTAAATAAGCACTTAAAACATGGCAAAGAAAACCGTCGCAACCCTCCATGAAGGCTCAAAGGATGGTCGCGCTTACACAAAAGTTATTAAGATGGTAAAAAGCCCGAAGACAGGTGCTTACATCTTTGATGAGCGAATGGTTCCCAACGAAGCTGTAAAAGACTTCTTCAAGAACTGATTTTATTTATAGGATATATAAAAAACGGGGTTATGAATCATTCTCATAACCCCGTTTTTATTATCTTTTTTTATTGTAGAAAAATATAAAAACTAGTTTGTTTTAAGTTATTGTATTATAGTTCAATATTATTTATATATGGATTCATTGCGATTTCTTCTCCGATTGTCGTTTTAGGGCCATGACCAGGCAATATGACAGTGTCTTTGGGTAATACTTTTGATATTTTCATCAGACTGTCTTGTATGTCCGAATAGCTACCAAAGTCGAAGTCAGTGCGTCCTATGCTCATACGAAATAAAGTATCTCCTGAAAATGCGATATTTTCATCCTCGCAATAGTAAAAAACAGAACCGGGAGTATGGCCTGGGGTCGGTATGATTGTTAGTTTGTGGGAACCGAAAGATATGTTGTCATCGTCTTTTAAATATTTGCCTACCGAAGGAAAGTCATAATTCAAGCGATAGTTGCAGAAACTCATGGCCTGTTCTTTCAGGCTGTTCATAAGACATTCGTCTTTATAATATACTTCCGGTTGAATTCCCAAATACTCAAATATGGTGTTATTACCAAAGTTGTGGTCTATATGCGCATGGGTGGCAAGCAGATGCTTTATGGTTATTTTGTTATTTGTGATATAATCAATGATTGCCTTACGCTCTTCTTTAGAAAACGTACCACAATCAATAATGACACCATCTTTGGTTTCATCACTTACTACATAACTGTTTTCCTGAAAAGGATTACATACAAATCTTTCTATATTCAACATTCTGATTTATTATTATATTCATATTTATAGATAATAGTTATATTTAAAGTAAGAATTTATACTTTATCAAGATTTTAAGAAGGCTGAAACCAATGCTAAATAGCATGAATTCATATAGGCAGATAAACAACATATTTGCCTTTGAACCATTCTTCGGTGAACCAATCTACAATTTCAGTAGTTTCCACAATGTTTTTATATGGACGCAATTCCTCTTGCAATTCACCTCCTTTAAGGCTGATTATTCCATTCGGAATGGCGTTTTTATTTATCCTTGATATATTTTTATGCATTATTTTTGTCAGATCGGATAGGGGCATTACCGCACGACTGACAATGAAATCATATTTATTTCTTTCATCTTCACCTCTCAAATGCTCTGGAAAGCAGTTCTTAAGCCCGATACTTCTTACTATTTCAGTCGCCACACGGATTTTCTTTCCAGTTCCGTCAATTAGCTTGAACCTACATTCAGGGAACATGATAGCCAGTGGAATGCCAGGAAATCCCCCTCCGGTTCCAAAGTCAAGGACATTTGTTCCTGGTTTAAATGTGATGTATTTGGCAATGGCAAGTGAATGAAGGACATGATGCTCATACAGATTTTCGATGTCCTTACGGGATATTACATTGATTTTCGTATTCCAATCAAAATACAAATCATAAAGAGCCTCGAATTGTTCTATCTGTCTTTCTGTTATATTCGGAAAGTATTTAAGTAGTTTTTTCATTATTATTTCTTTAATAAATCATTAATATCTGAATATGGTATGTCTAATTCTGTAATGCCATTTGAATATGGGGCTATTTCATATACATTATATATGAATGTGATTGAATGTTCTTTCATAATGAAATTGTCAGATGGAAAAATATCTGTTGTGCACAAATACCCTTTGTTTTGCAATTCAAGAATACCAGTGGCTTCGGTCTTTTGTTCAAGTGCATTAAACAAAATGTCGTTAAGTCGCCTTTCAAATCCGGGTACAAATATGTCTTTCAGATATATATTTTTTCCTGTACTAACATCAAAATTCATGGAAAAGATCTGCTTTATACCATGTGCTCCGCCCTCATAGAAATCTAATGTTGCTATATATGCTGTATAATCATCGTGTTCTTGTATTATTTCTGTTGATATGGAGTATCTGTATTCATACCATTTATGTTTGGATTTATCGTTTTTATCATGCTTATAAAGTGGAGCCAAGGTTTTAATATACCCTTTACAATATTGACAAATAAAAGAATCCACTGCTTGTTCCATCGGAACGTTGCTGATATCCAAAAGCCTTTTTGATATTGTGTTATTTATATTTGTACCTCTGTTGCTATTGTCTTTAATGTAATGAACGGAAAGCTTGACGTTGCATGATGGTGCATTTGGACTTTGGTCAATATATAAAGTCTTGTTTTTATTTATTTTTTGAAAATCAAGTAGTTTTTCGTTTTCAATGCCGGAGGAACATGAACACAATATAAATAATAAAACGATAACTGATGTTATGGTACAATTTGGTTTCATAAAAACTGGATGAGAATATTAAATGCAAATATAGTACAAATACAACTAAATACAAAATAAAATATGAGTTATTATAATAAAAATAACTAACTTTGCAGACCTAAAAAACAATAAGTAAATGAGTAAGTTTAAAGCAGCCTTGTTTGATTTGGATGGTGTGGTATTTGATACTGAGCCGCAGTATACATTCTTTTGGGGAAAGCAATGTCGTGAGTTTCATCCAGAGAGGCCAGGATTGGAAAAAGATATAAAGGGACAGACATTAACACAGATTTTTAATAAGCATTTCTGTGGGGATTTGGAAGCTGCACAGCAACTAATAACGAACAGACTGAATGCTTTTGAGAAAGAGATGTCATTTGATTATGTTACAGATTTTGATTGTTTTGTAAGTCTATTACGTGAGAATGGAATAAAAACAGCTGTAGTTACAAGTTCAAACAATGCGAAGATGCAGAGTGTCTATGCGAAACATCCTGAGTTTAAAGGCTTGTTTGACGCAATTCTTACATCGGAAAATTTCACGCAAAGTAAGCCACATCCGGATTGCTATTTGACGGCCTCAAAGCTTTTCGAACTTGAGCCAAAAGACTGTATTGTATTTGAGGATAGTTTTAATGGCTTGAAATCCGGTCGTGCAGCCGGAATGAAGGTGATCGGATTGTCTACTACCAATACTCCAGAAGCAATAAAACCGTATTCCGATATGGTAATAGCCGACTACTCGAAACTGAGCATAGAGACATGTGAGAGTTTATTATAATCTAAATATTGAATTATGGCAGGCTATTTAATTAGTGATATGCGTAAGGTTACGACGCATCGTTTTATTGAGATGAAGCAGAAAGGAGAGAAAATATCAATGCTTACATCATATGATTATACAACAGCCGGGATTGTAGACAAAGCTGGTGTAGATTGTATTTTGGTCGGCGATTCGGCTTCAAATGTAATGGTTGGCAATACTACAACATTGCCAATGACGGTTGATCAGATGATTTATCATGCCCGCTCTGTCATGAGAGCTGTAAATCGTGCTCTTGTTGTCTGTGACATGCCGTTTGGCAGTTATCAGGCTGATTGCTACGATGGGGTGAGAAATGCTATTCGCATTATGAAAGAAAGCGGATGCGATGCCTTGAAACTTGAAGGCGGAATTGAAATTATTGATACAATAAAGCGTATTCTTGATGCCGGTATTCCCGTGATGGGACATCTAGGTTTGACTCCTCAAAGTATTAATAAATTCGGTACTTATACCGTTCGTGCTAAGGAAGAGGCAGAAGCAGAGAAACTTCTTAGTGACGCAAAAGCGCTCGATGAAGTAGGTTGTTTCGGTGTCGTTTTAGAGAAAATTCCGGCTAAACTAGCCTCAGTGGTATCCAAGGAAATTTCTGTTCCGACAATAGGCATTGGTGCAGGAAATGGGACTGATGGCCAAGTTCTTGTTGTTGCCGACATGTTGGGTATGACCCAAGGATTCAGTCCACGCTTTTTACGTCGGTATGCAGACCTAAACGGCATAATGACCGAGGCAATAGGCCATTATGTTGATGATGTAAAGAATGGAGATTTTCCAAATGAAAAAGAATCATATTAAGATTCATAACAATCAAAAAAATGCTCGAAGATTTATTTGTCTTCGAGCATTTTTTTGATTGTTATTTGTATTCCTCTATTTGTATATAAATCTTCTTATACTCTTCTTGGGCGTTTTTTCGAATTCCTGTTCATGTATTTCAATATCTGACAATCTGGAATATGCGGGTAGTATATTATTTAGTTCCACTCTGTTTTGTTCCATAATTCTTTGAAGTTCGTCATTATCAGTTCCCACTGCATCAGCCTCTTCGTAGTCTGGATATATAAGGGCTACGAGTTTATTATCGCGTTGTACCACAATGCTTTCTATAACCATGGGCATAGAATTAAGTTTATCTTCTATTTCCTCTGGATAGATATTCTGGCCATTAGAACCGAGAAGCATATTTTTTGAACGTCCCTTTATGAATATATTGCCTTCATTGTCCATTACACCTAGGTCTCCGGTGTGATACCACCCTTGTCTGTCTATTGCCTGTTCTGTTGCTTCCTCATTTTTATAATATCCCAGCATTACATTGAGTCCGCGTACAAGAATCTCTCCAGGAATATTATTAGGGTCTGAACTGTCTATTTTGACATCCATGTGAACGACCGCACGCCCACAGCTTCCAGGAATGAAAGTCTTATAGTCCGAGTACGATATTATTGGTGCGCATTCAGTCGCCCCATATCCAACAGTATATGGAAATTCAATCTTTTTTAAGAATGCCTCAACCTCTTGATTAAAAGCCGCTCCTCCGATTATTATTTCATAAAGATTCCCTCCAAATGCATTAAGAACCTGCTCTCTTATTTTCTGCAGTACTTTTTTGTTTATAATAGGCATGTTGAGCAGAAGTTTTATGCGGTTATTTTGAAGTTTTGGGAGTACTTTCTTCTTGATAATCTTCTCTATTACCAGCGGAACGGCAATTATGATTGATGGCTTTATATCAGCAAATGCCTGTGCTATAATAGCGGGGCTTGGTATTCTTGTAAGATAATAAATATGGCATCCGTGCATAAATTCAAATATAAATTCGAATGCCATACCATACATATGTGCCATCGGGAGTATGCTTATGACCTTGTCGCCACGTTTGATAGTTTTGCCAAGAACTCCTTTGGCAAAATCGTAATTGCTCCATAATGCCCGATAAGGAATCATCACACCTTTTGAAAATCCAGTTGTCCCACTTGTATAATTTATCATGGCCAACTCTTCGCTGTTTGTCTCTTTATAATAATGTACATGCTCCTTACGGAAAAATTTAGGATACTTTTTTCCAAACATTTCATTTAGATGTTCACGTGCATATGTCAGTTTATCAGTCCTCGATACAGCAAGCGAATAGTCCGGTATGTTTATAATACCTTCAAGAAGTGGCATTTTGGTTGCATCTATTATTGTTGCGACGATATCTCCTGTAAATAGAAACTTGGCCTCACTGTGATTGACAATATTATGAATTTGGTCAGCAGTAAATTCATGTAGGATTGGAACGGCAACGGCACCATAGGTCAATGTTGCTAAAAATGCTACGGCCCAATTAGCACAATTTCTTCCACATAATGCAATTTTATCACCTCGTTCCACTCCGCCATTTTCAAACATGATGTGCAGTTTTTCTATTTTCCTTGCCACATCATGATATTGCAGTGTCGCTCCTTTATAGTCGGTAAGGGCATCAAATTCCCAATTGTCGACAATGCTTTTTTCTATTATCGCATTAAAACTCGGTATTGTTTGCATGGTGGAATTTTTTGATTATACGTCTTTGTAAAGATATCTTTTGATACTCTTTTTGGGAGTCTTTTCAAATTCATTCTTATGGATCTGTATCGCTGACAATCTGCTATAAGCCGGTAAGCTATTGTTTACTTCCAATCTGTTCTGTTCCATGACATGTTCGATGTCTTCCATGTCAAGCCCCATTATTTTAGCTTCTTCAAAATCAGGATGAACAAGAGCTACAAGTTTTTCTCCCTTTTGAATAATAATACACTCGCTTATCAATGCCATTGAGTTCAGCTTATCCTCAAGTTCTTCTGGATATACATTCTGGCCGTTCGATCCAAGTAGCATGTTTTTAATGCGTCCCCTAATAAATACATGCCCATCGGCACTCATTGTGCCTAAATCTCCCGTATGATACCATCCTTCATTGTCAAGTACGGCTCTTGTCGCTTCCTCATTCTTATAATATCCAAGCATCACGTTTGTGCCTCGTGTGATAATTTCTCCGGGTATATTCTCCGGGTCATTGCTGTTTATTTTCACTTCCATGTGTTCTACAGGTGTACCGCAACTTCCGGGTATGAAGTCTTTATAGTCGCTGAATGTAATGAGCGGTGCGCATTCGGTCGCTCCATATCCCACCGTAATTGGGAATTCTATGCTTTTTAAGAAACTCTCTATTTCCTGATTTAGTGCGGCTCCCCCGACAACGACCTCGTATGCGTTTCCGCCAAGTGCCTGATGAACACTCTCACATATTTTCTGCTTTATCTTTTTACTGATTACAGGCATGTTGAGCAGCAATCTCATTCTATGGTTTTGTATTTTGGGGAAAACACTTTTGCGTATTATTTTTTCAATAATAAGCGGTACTGATATTATTATTGCAGGTTTTACATCATTGAAAGCCTGTGCTATGATTGCGGGGGACGGCAGGCGGGTGAGGAAAAACAGATGGCATCCGTGACAGAATGGAAATATGAACTCCACTGCCATACCATACATGTGTGCCATCGGTAAGATACTCAATGTGTTGCTGCCTTGTTTTATATGTGTACCAATTGTGGTGATACAGAAATCAAGATTGCCCCATAATGCCCTGTAAGGTAACATTACACCTTTTGAAAATCCTGTCGTACCACTTGTGTAGTTAATAAGCGCAAGCTCTTCCGCACTATCCTTGTAGTATTTCACATCATCAGCTCTGAAAGCTTTTGGATATTTCTTTCCGAAAAGTTCATTAAGATGTTCGCGTGCGAACGTCAATTTTTTCGAGCGTGAAATCATCAGTGAATAATCTGGAATGTTGATTATTCCTTCAAGTGACGGCATACTTTCTGGAATGACAGATTTCACCACCACATCACCGACAAAAAGCAATTTTGCCTCGCTATGGTTTACAATATTATGTATCTGCTCTGAATTAAACTCGTGAAGGATTGGCACAGCCACTGCTCCATAGGTCAATGTGGCAAAAAAAACTACAGCCCAATGTGCGCTGTTCCGGCCACAAATAGCTATGCGGTCACCACATTCGACACCACTATGCTGGAATAGTATATGTAATTTTTCTATTTTTCTTGCAACATCATGATATTGCAGTGTTGCTCCCTGATAATCTGTGAGAGCATCAAGATGCCAGTTATTTACGATACTTTCCTCTATATATGAGTTAAAACTTTTAAAAGATGTCATTGCACAAAAATCAAAAATATGTGCAAAGATACTCTATTTTCTGCACATTTCCAAATTAAATGTGCAAAAATTATAGTCTCTTTATCCATTTGGCGGCTGATACCATGAAAGCATACTGGGCCAAACCAAAATTTATCTGTATCTTTGTAGTATGAAACAGGAGATAAAGAAAAGAACGTATGAAGAGATTTTCAACACATTTACTCATTTGGCTGGAGTGGTATTGACACTTTCTTTAGCATGGATAATTTTGGATTTGGGATATAATTTAGGTTGGCAACATGCTTTCGGAGTCACTGTTTTTACTTGTGGCATGATTATAATGTTTGCTTTCAGTACTATCTATCATTGGTGGATGCCTGGCAAATACAAGCAGTGGTTACGCATATTTGACCACATTGGAATATATGTGATGATTGCCGCATCATACACTCCCATATGTATAGGCGTGGTTGGCGGAGCCTTGGGGTGGGCTGTTTTTGGATTTTTATGGTTTGTTGTCATTTTAGGAACAGTATATAAATTGAAAGCCTTAGGAAAATATCCCAAACTGTCACTCTTCATTTATTTATTGCTGGGATGGTCTGGTGTGATAATAGTCAAACCAATCTGTATGAGTCTGCCGGCAGCCGCACTTTGGTTAATACTTGCGGAAGGTTTGTTTTATACTTCAGGCACATATTTTTATGCCAATGACAAACGGCCGTTTTATCATGGTATTTGGCATATTTTTGTTTTGTTGGGAGCAGCGTGCCATTGGAGTGCCGTATTAGTAATGTTAAAACTTTAGGATGCTAATTGAAAAAACATTCTTAGATAGCTTTCTTTGCAATTCAAAAGAATTTAAGCTGTAAAATGATTATACCTTAAGTCGTAACTTTAACAGGCTAATTTATAGTATATTATGATTATGTAGCTAAATTGTTTTATTTTTTTAAGACAAAATCGTGTTTATTGCCATCGATTAATTTATAATAATTTTATACTTGGATACTTGCTTGTATTGCATTTGATAATCCATTGTAATGCGATGGGACACTAAATTCGTTATAATTGGTATCTAGATGCAGTGTTCCCCCCCCCCAAAAAAAAATTAAGAAAGCTTTTTAAGCCTTGTGGACGCATTTTGAGACGCAAGACAAACTCCCACGCAACAAAAGAAAACCCGTCAGGACGAAAGGAAACGGTAAAAACACAAACGAAGAGAAATACCGGCTCAAGCCGAAATACCTGCAATATCACAATAACCGTTTTAACTCATAGATACACTTAAAACAACAGATGGAAAATATACGCGGCAGAAGCCACGAAAAGGATAAAATAACGAATGCTGGAATATAATGCCCATTCATAACAACCGTATTTCAAAAAAATAAAAAATTAAGAATGAGGGTAGCATCTATGGATGCGATTATAAAAACCGGGGGCTTTGTTGCAATGTTATAAAAGCCTGTATAACGCCCCTATTTAACTGTAAGGATTTCGATTTTATGCGCTCAAATCGCTTTATTTATGCTTGTGCGGTTCGGTATGTTGGTGGCTTTGGTTGGCTTACGCTCGCCTTTTGGTCTGCGTCGGAAGTCGGGGCGCCTGCGGTGACGGTGCAGTTCCCCGCTTTCATCAGCGTTTATAATGTTGTAGACGGTCTGTATGGATACGGAAACACTTTCTTTAGCCAACACGCCACGGACTTGTTCGGGAGACCATTGATGGTCAATAATCATCTGTTTTATACGCCACACCATCACGCTGTCGAGCTTCTTGCTGGATGTGGTACGCTTTCTGCGCTCAAGGGCTTTTGCATGAGCCTTTTCCCACAGATAGTTGCCTTTGGCTGTGGAATTGCGTTTTAGCTCACGGCAAAGTGTTGACTGACTGCACCCTACAATGATGGCGATTTCTTTTCTCTGAGTTTTTCTTTGCAGTAAGGCGAAAATTTGCGACCTTTGCTGCGAGGTTAATTGTCTGTACATTAGTGAAACAAAGTTAGTTAATCTCAGGGAAACTTCGGTTTCCCTTTTTTGTTCTGTATTGCCAGTATATCCTGCTGCTGGCCGCCCCCGCCGCTTGGGCATCTCCTCGCCAGAAGGAGAGAGGAGAATGAGTAATTCTTATCTCAATGTTTTGCACTTCGATTTGGAATCTTCAAAAGGGAATAAAAAGCAACTCCACAAATAAAGATAATGAGAAGAACAAAGAGGCGAAAAGGTTTCAAGCCTTTGCTTAATATATATAACACGAGCCGCACGAGCACCGAAAGCGGTATATAAGATAAGGCGCATAAACCTAATAACGTTGTGACGTGTCCGACGGTTTAAGGGAATTTAATAAACGTGTTTTATGTATGAACAAAAAAACAGGATGCCGTAAACATCCTGTTTGAAGTCCTGAATATTTCAGGCAAAGGCGAACGGCCTTAACCGTTCATAAAAACCGTTTAAGCAAATGGCATTGAAATTTGTTTTGCGTTTTTGGAGATTTAGAATATTAACCATTACGGTTAAATTTTTCTAATTTCTGAAAATGCAAGGGGCGTGAATTATAGTAGCGCCCTTAAACGGTTTTTGCAAATATAGTTATTTATTCTTTACGGTGCAATGCCCGTTAACAATATTTAGCAAAAAAGGTGTGGAACGGTTTGGCCGTGGTCTTCGATGACATCCACGCCACTACTATTAACGAACAAAAAAGATACAATTATGAAAACGAAAGAATTAAGCCACGCAGCGCAAAATTTGGTGATCTATGTAAGAAACGAGTGTGAAATATACGAGCGTTACACGCTGGAAGCGGTTGCCATGGTTGTAAAGGCGAAACGCACGAACGGCATAAGCGGCGCCCGTCTGGACGATGTAACGGCATGGGATAACCTTTCTTTTTGGATTGGTTGGCAGACCGTAACGAAAAAGGCGATACAAGCCGCCGCAAAGCTGGTGCGCAAATACGATCATATACACCGACCGCCGCCGATATTGAAGCAGCAACAAAAGTATATGCCGCCAATATTATAGACAAAGCAAAATATCAAATAAGGAGAGATAAACAAGAGAAATTAGGCCGTTTGAAACACGAGCTACAAAACTATATAGATAATGCGAGCTTTGGATTACCGGAAACACGTCGCCGGAACATGATACTATTACGTTGGGATATTCGCAAATTTGAAAGAGAGCTGCAAAACGCATAAACTCTCAGCCCGTGCCGTGTGGCATTCCCGGAGCCCCCCTCGGACTGGCACAAAATAAATCAATAGCTATAAAACCCAAAAGACATGAAAAAGTTAGAAAGAGTAAACCAGGTAGAAAAAGCGGCGATTCGTCTTTATATGGCAAATCGTGATTTTACGGCGTTTACTCTTTCTAACTTTTTCATGATTTTGCAAAGTGTTAAAAATGCTCGGGATTGTTACACGTAATGAAATATACGAAGTTATAAAAAAGCAGTATTCGGATAAATGTTTTACGAAAAATGAATTTAAGATATTTTGTTTTGGAACAAAGAGTGTTTTTATAATAAAAATCCTCCAAATACCTTACTACTCATATTTCATAGAACGAGCAGGATGTATATGAGATATAAGATAACTGGGAGCAATCAGTACAAATACGCAAATAAGAAGTGTTGCAGCATTTATAATTATTATCAATGGTATATTTATCTCCATCGGTGCCATGTTGACATAGTATGTCGAAGGATCGAGTTTGACAAATCCTGTATGTATTTGTATAAGTACAAGCCCAATACCTATAATGTTGCCAAATATCAGACCGCGTCCAATAATGAAGACTGCAAACCAAAGGAATGTGCGCCTTATAGTTGGGTTGGACGCTCCAAGAGCTTTAAGCGTTCCTATCATTTGAGTGCGTTCGAGTATTATTATGAGCAATCCGGATATCATAGTAAAGCCAGCCACACATACCATTAAAGCCAAAATAATCCAAACGTTGACATCAAGAAGTTCGAGCCATGAGAAAATTTGCGGATATGCCTCATATATTGTTTGTGATGTAAGGATGTTGCCGTTACAGTCTGGCTTTTTGTTTATTTGTGAAACAATACCATCCGCCGTCTCTTCAATTTTTGTAAAGTCATCGATTATTAGTTCTGCTCCAGTGCAAAAATCATTTTGCCATCCGTTCAGTTTGTTTATTGTGTATATATCAGCGAAACATATATTACTGTCAAACTGTGTCATATTTGTCTTATATATTCCGCTTATAGTAAAACGTCTTGCTCTTACTTCGTCTTCTGAAACAAAATATGCGAAAACCTTATCACCAACTTTTAATCTCAGTTTATCGGCTATCATCTGAGATATAAGAATCCTGTTACTGCTTTTTAAATCACTGAATACCGGGCATTGGCCACTTGTGAGGTTATTTGCCAGAAAGGATGTTGAGTATTCAGGGCCTATTCCTTTGAATGTAATACCAAGGAAATCGGTATCTGTTTTCAATATTCCTTGTGTCAAAGAATAGCGGCCTACCCGTGCTACCCCCTCTGAATCACCCAATACTTTCATGAGGCTGTCATCTATACAAATCGGATAAGGGTCCGTACTCTGCATAGTCATGAAGTTTGTTACCTGTATATGGCTTCCGAAACCAATGACTTTATCACGTATTGTATGTTTGAAGCCTATGACCACAGATACTGTGATAATCATCACAGCCAAACCGATTGCGACACCAATGGTTGCAATGCGTATAGCAGGACGACTCACTTTCTGCTTGTCGCTCTTGTCACTATATATTTTCTTTGATAAAAAGAGTGGCAGATTCATTCCTCGTATTTTCTTCCAGGATATGCTTCAAGTGCTTTTTTCAAAACAATCAAAGCTCTGTTAAGATCATCTTTATTGAGTACGTAAGCTATACGCACTTGATTGTTTCCCACTCCTGGGGTGGTATAGAAACCTGCCGCAGGAGCCATCATCAGTGTCTCACCCTCATAGTTGAATTCGGCAAGACACCATCTGCAAAATTCTTCCGCATTGTCTACAGGCAGTTTGGCTACGGTGTAGAATGCGCCCATCGGAATCGGCGAATATACTCCCGGAATTCTGTTCAGTCCGTCTATCAGGCATTTACGCCGTTCTACATATTCGTCATATACATCACGATAGTAATCTTCCGGAGCGTCAAGTGACGCCTCAGCCACAATCTGACCGATTAGAGGGGGAGATAACCGTGCCTGGCAGAATTTCATTACGGCGTTTCTTACCTGCTCATTCTTTGTAATCAGTGCTCCGATACGTATACCACATTCTGAATATCTTTTTGATACAGAGTCTATCAGAATGACATTCTGTTCTATGTCTTCAAGGTGGCATGCACTTATATATGGCGATCCGGTGTATATGTATTCGCGATATACCTCATCGGAAAATAGATAAAGATCATACTTTTTCACCAAATCACGAATTTGATTCATTTCGCGTCGGGTATAAAGATAGCCTGTCGGGTTATTGGGATTACATATCATGATTGCCCGTGTGCGCTCGTTTATCAGTTCCTCGAACTTCTCTACTTTCGGAAGTGAGAAACCTTCTTCAATCGTTGTGGCTATTGTCCTTATTTTAGCTCCTGCTGATATGGCAAATGCCATATAGTTGGCGTATGCCGGTTCAGGAACGATAATCTCATCACCGGGATTTAGGCACGACATAAAGGCAAATAGGACGGCTTCACTTCCGCCGGCCGTAATTATGATATCATCGGCAGTGACGTTAATATTGAATTTCTTATAATAATGCGTTAGCTTCTCTCGGTAGCTCAGATACCCTTGCGATGGAGAATATTCAAGAATAGCACGGTCTATGTGCTTCAATGCATCAAGACCCACTTGTGGTGTCGGCAAGTCTGGCTGACCAATATTCAGGTGATAGACTTTTATCCCATTTTTCTTTGCTTCTGCTGCCAATGGGGCAAGCTTTCTTATGGGAGATTCTGGCATCTCGTGTCCGCGAATCGATATATCTGGCATTTTATATATTTTTTCATTATTAAGTTCTCTGCAAACTTACATAAAAATATCGGAAAAGGCTTAACGACTGTTAGTGTATAGCGTGGTTCTTAACATAATTTTTAATTCTCTATTCTCAAATTACGATTAAATAGACTAATTTTGCCTGACTAATAAGAATAAAAGGCATTTGCAATGAACTACGAGGAGTTGGTCAGTACCAACGATAATATACAGCATAGGATAGTCAGAATTCCGATAGGCTTGTTCAAAAGAAAGGCGATAGAAGGAAAATACGTGAATATAGTGGATTTGCGTAAAGAACTTACAGATAATATTATTTTTTGCGAATGCCTGAAAAAGGAATGTGATGCAAACATTCGGTTGGTCAATAAGAGACAGCTGCATTTCACGCCATTGGCAGAAAAAGATGTTTTATCCTCACTTGAAGTGGAGCAGGGACATTTCATTTCTTTTGAACACCTTTTGCGTGATAATCCGGCAGTGGTAAGCAGGCCAGGATTTGTCTATGAAACTGTTGTAGCACTGTTGGAAGTCACCTCTTATCTTAATAGTCAAAAAGTATATCACGTATGTTTCTCACCATCAAATGTATTTGTACGTAAGACAGATTATAGCATAGTGTTGCTGTCGCATGGCTCATTTTATATTAACAGGGTGTCTCCTGAATTATTATATGATGGAAGTAGAGATTATATTGCTCCGGAAGTATTAAATGGAGGTTCTGTAGATGAGCGTTGCGATGTATATTCTGTTGGTAAATTTTTTGAATATCTCTTTTCTGTGGCCGAAATGCCTTATGAGTATAAAAAGGTTATACTCAAGGCAACTTCTAAAATGGCAGAGGACAGATATGGTTCGATAGATGAGATGAAAAGAATAATCCGCCAGCGCTCCAATATGTGGAGAACAACCAAGATGCTATTGACTGCGTCGTGCATAGCTCTTGTTTTTGTAGGATTTTTCTTTGGACTAATGCCTGAACCGGTGAATGTGGAATATATAAAACCTTTACCTAAAGAACCGGAGGAAATATTGCTTGACAGTGGTTTCGATCCCAATACGGAATTAGGATTTATTATGCCGGACACAACTGGCAATATGACACCGGAGCAGATAGAGGAGATGAAAGTGTATGAGGCTAAAAGTGAAGAGATTTTCCGTAAAATATATACAAAAGAAGCTGATCGTATTTTATCTAAAATATATAATAAGACTTATATGGGAGCGAATGAAAAGAGCTTCATTACCGGTAGCCAGACAACCACAGATGAGCTATTAAAGGCTCAAATTGAAATAGCTGCAAAGGCTGGAATCAGTGAAGCGAAAAGTCAGAAAATAGCATTTACGATAATAGAAAGAATCACAGAAGAAAAGAAAAAGGGTTTGACAAAATACGGAATACAGAAATAATTATAAATAAAAAGATAATATGAGAAGTAGAACAGCAGAATGGTTTGAGTGCAAAATCCGTTATGAGAAAACAATGGAAGACGGTATGCAGAAGAAAGTAACCGAGGCGTATACGGTAGATGCATTGAGCTTCACCGAAGCAGAACAACGAATAATAGAGGAAATGTCTTCATACATAAGTGGAGAATTTGAGGTCGCAGACATTAAAAAGGCACCTTATAAAGAGATTTTTTTCAGTGAAGAAGATATGGCAGATCGTTGGTATAAGGCTAAGTTGCAATTTATCACCATAGACGAGAAAACAGACAAGGAGAAAAAGTCAAACGTAAACTATCTTGTAAACGCATCCACCCTGAACGGAGCTGTGAAAAACATTGATGAGGTCATGAACGGAACAATGATAGACTATGTCATCGCATCTGTTGTTGAGACACAGCTCATGGATGTTTTTGAGTATAAGAAAAAGGAAAAAGACGACAAACCGGAATATGAGCAATAATGTGCTTATGGATTATGACGTAAGGAAAAATTTGTCAGAAGTATTGTCTGGTATTCCGGATAATGTCAAACTTGTTGCTATAAGTAAGTATCATCCGGATGAATATATAGAGGCGGCTTATTCTGATGGGCAGCGAATATTCGGGGAGAGCCACGAGCAGGAATTAACAAAGAAACATGATTCGCTTCCATCGGATATTCAATGGCATTTTATCGGGCATTTGCAGACCAATAAGGTAAAGTATATAGCACCTTATATTTCAATGATAGAGTCTGTCGATTCATTACGTCTTTTACGTGAGATTAACAGGCAGGCAGGCAAGCATGATAGGGTAATTGATATATTGCTTGAATTACATGTGGCGGAAGAAGCTACCAAATATGGTTTCTCTTTGAATGATTGCAGAAAGCTGCTGGAAGATGGTGAATGGCGTGAGATGAGAAATATTCGAATTTGCGGACTCATGACTATGGCCTCATTTGTAGAAGACAAAGAGCAGATCAGGAACGAGTTCACAATGGCAGCTGATTTCTTTGATGAGGTGAAAGCACGTTATTTTGCCAATGATGATGCCTTTTGTGAGCGTTCATGGGGTATGAGTGATGATTATCCAATAGCTATAGAATGCCGCAGTACAATGGTAAGAGTAGGGACTAAAATATTTGGTCCGAGAGTCTACTAATGCCGGTTTAAAGTAATATCTGTTATTTTATGTATAAAATATAATAAGAAGATTTTATACTGAAATTGGAATAATAAAAAGGTCATCGCTTGATGACCTTTTTATTATTAATAATATATATTCCTCTGTTTAATATAGTTATATCGGTACCAAGATATTGCCCGCAGACAGAATATATCATGTTTGATTGTATTTTGTCGTTTATGTTCTCTATGCCATTTGGTTTTCCGCCCATGAATTTAAAACTTACAGTTCCCATATCAGTGTCTTCTGATATATCCGTTATCGGTTTACTCATAAATCCACCTGAATAAACAGAGGCAGACGGTGATGTATCATCGGTGAGTGATGTTACATTATTTATTCCTGGAAAAGGGTCACCTTGCAACTCCTCTTTATATATATCCGTCGTAATATAAGTATAGGAATACTTATTAATGAGAGCCTGGTTGTATATCTTTTCCATATTATTCATGTAATCTTTATTTACAACCGAATAAACGAAATATTCCGGCATGAATATTCCATCGGCCGCAATGACAGACATACGTGGGTGACCGGCCGTATTGTTTACTTTACATCCGCCAAGACTGAAATAATAATCATCGTAGTCCACATGGTATATAAGCATGCCATGACCTTGCAAATACCTGTTCCAACCTTTTTTCTGTACATTCTCTACAATGTAGTATTCATTGCCTGTCACATCCTTGTCATTTAGAATACGATATGCTTTACCTCCATCCGATAATGTTTTTAATGTTGCATCACATGGAGATTTGAGTGTGTCTATCGTCATCCAGCCTAACCGTTCACGTTCCCAACTCGTATATTCGGTTGGTCGGTAACCGTTTTGAGTATATTCTCCGGCATCCATCAAGTCCCAATAGTCAAGATTTTGGTTTATACATCGTTCGGCGATGCTTCCAGGAGCTGGATACATATCGGGAAGTCCGAGGCAATGTGAAAACTCATGGCAAAAGAGTCCGATACCGTTTATTAGCAATCCGTTTTTAATTTGGTCGGCCGGAGTGGCGTTAAGTTCATTGTTTACCCCATATCTGCACAATCTTTTTCCGTCTAAATACACATTGTTAGTCAGTATACCTGATTTTGGATGTATGCAATCTGTTGAATTGCCGGCCCAACTTTGTGAATATCCGGCATAAATAATATACACCAAATCAATATTGCCGTCATTATTGGCATCATATCCGGAGAAGTCAACCGTATCGTCAATAGCCGTACATGCGTCTTTGAAAAGATCGTTCATGTTTTCTGAAGAAGAATAGCCACCGCCGTAATACTTCAAGGGCTTATCCAATGTTACAGGGCCGTACACATCAAATTCAGGAATAAATTTCCCAAAGCTCATATCCGTAAAGTATCTTTTTACGCTTCCGTAATTCTTTCCCATTTCCGGATCGTTGGTCTGGTTGAATAGCTCTTCTGCATTTAAATATTTATCAAATGTCTTTGCCGGATTATTTACTTTAAATGTACTGTCGCTAAACTCAACCAAAATTACAGGAACTCTTGGGCTTCCAAAGGATTGTAATAGGGTGGTGTTGTTTTCTATTGGCTCTCTGAGTAGTTGTGCTTTATTGGAGTTTGCTGATATTTTATCATAAAAAATGGTTTTGTTTTGCTTCTCAATGATTAGTTTTTCCTCATGGCTCCTCTCTTCTTTATCATGTGCAATATAATTTGTCGGATATAATATACCGTCGTCTTTAATATCGGCAATGTAGAATGCAAATCCTGATTTGTAAAGCAGTACGCCGTCAATTGTGGTATAATACGAGAAATCATGATTTCCCAAAGCCCTAACCGTTATTGTTGTTCCATCAGGCTGCTTTACTTTAACGATACCAGGGTGCATCTTAACGCCATGGCTGTTCAATGAAAGGATAATGCAAAATAGAAGTAGGATATATTTCATTGATTTTAATATGAGTATGTAATTATGAGAAACTATTCTTTGAAAAAGTATTGTCCGCGTTTCTTTGTTATATTGCCATAGTTTATGGCATGTACAGGACAATGGTGGTAGCAAGCCAGACAACATGTACAACTGTCTTCATGTTTCCATTCAGGCAGCAATCCGTGACCGCCTATTATATTGTCAGTTGGACATATTTGGGTACATTTACCGCATTTTATACATGTTTTCTCATCAACCTTGAAAGGTTTGTCTGTTATCATATATTTATTGAAAAAGTTTCCTATCATATATGAATATATTTGAGGGGTTGGACCTTTTTTCAATAAATCGACTCCGTTTTCACGATTTCTGATTACATCTACAATAATATTTAACTTTTCTTTGGCGGCTTCGATCTTTTCTCTTTCACGCTTCTTTGTGTCAGTATACATGAATGGCAGGCACACATAGCTCTCCGGCATGACAAGAGAAAAGAAACTCTTGGCTTCCAATCCTTTTTTCGATAAGTCTTTGTTTAGTATCGTTATTGCGTCTCCAACGGTATCACCGCAAGTACACAGGGCATAGCAATAATGTGATTGGGAATGGGGGAGGCTCAGTTTCTTTATGAAATCTCTCACTATTCGTGGCGGTTGCCAACCATGTATGGGGAAGCAAATACCAATACGTTCATCATCGGACAGTGTGTATTTGCATTCGGTTTTTATTTCATCTGAAATTGAAAGAATACGCTCACCTGTATGTCTGGCAATGAATTCCGCCGCCCACCGTGTGTTTCCTGTTCCGGAAAAATAGAATATCATGTTACAAAGGTAAAGAAAATATCTGATAAAACATGAGGTAAATATGGATTTTGTTTAGAACTGATTATCAGTTGAGAGCGGTAAACGGGACTCGAACCCGCGACCCTCGGCTTGGGAAGCCGATGCTCTACCAACTGAGCTATTACCGCATTACAATAAAATCTTTATGAAATTAAATCCGTATAAAAAGAAAAAGAGCCGATACCCGGACTCGAACCGGGGACCTATTCATTACGAATGAATTGCTCTACCAACTGAGCCATATCGGCTTTTCAATGAACTCTTTTTCTATTGCGGATGCAAAGATAATATATTTTTTCTTTGCCACAAAATTTTTATAAAGAAAGTTTTTCCTTTAAGTATTTTCCTGTTATACTTTTGCGGTTCTTGCATATATCTTCAGGTGTTCCGCAAGCAACAAGCATTCCACCGCAATCTCCTCCGTCCGGTCCCATGTCTATCACATGGTCTGCGCATTTTATGACATCAAGGTTGTGTTCGATAACCACTACGGTATGCCCTCGCTCTATAAGTGCATCAAATGTTTTCAGTAACCTCTTAATGTCATGAAAGTGCAGGCCGGTGGTCGGTTCGTCAAATATAAATAAAGTAGGTTCCTGATTTTCATGCCCGATAAAATACGCAAGTTTTACACGCTGGTTTTCTCCTCCTGACAGTGTAGATGAATTCTGCCCAAGTTTGATATATCCTAAGCCGACATCTTCAAGAGGTTTCAGTCGCTTTACAATCGCATTTTGATTGTTGTCTGAGAAAAATTGTATGGCTTCACTTATTGTCATGTTGAGCACATCATCGATGTTCTTTCCGTTATAGGTTACATCAAGGATGTCTTTTTTGAAGCGGTGCCCGTGGCAACTCTCGCATGGCAATATAAGATCTGCCATGAATTGCATTTCAACTGTTATCACACCTACACCTTTGCACTCGTCGCATCGTCCGCCATCAGTATTGAACGAAAAGTATTGTGACGTAAATCCCATTTGCTGCGATAACGGTTGCTGAGCGAACAAATCTCTTATCGCATCATACGCTTTCACATATGTAGCCGGATTGGAACGCGTGCTTTTTCCAATCGGGTTTTGATCCACAAACTCAATGTGCTTGATAGCTTTTATGTCGCCATCAATACTCGAATGCTCACCGGGAGCATCGCAAACATCTCCCATCAACCGTTTTACGGCAGGGTAGAGTATACCTTTTATAAGGCTTGACTTGCCGGAACCACTTACGCCGGTAACCGTAGTGAATACATTTAACGGGATGCTGACATCAACACCTCGCAGATTGTTCATTCTGGCACCTTTTATGTTAATGCTTCTGTTCCATTTTCTTCTTCCGGCAGGAAGTTCTATTGTCTCCTTGCCGATGAGGTATCTGACAGTATGACTGTCCGGATATTTCTCATATACCTTTACGTCATTCATTAGTGCCGCATTCCCCTCGAACACGATTTTTCCTCCGAGACGCCCTGCGTCAGGTCCGACATCTATCAGATAATCAGCCGCACGCATTATTTCCTCATCATGCTCCACAATGACAACGGTGTTTCCGAGTCCTTGCAATTCCTTTAAAGTATTGATAAGTCTCTCCGTGTCACGGCTGTGTAACCCTATGCTTGGCTCGTCAAGAATGTACAACGAACCGACAAGACTGCTTCCAAGCGATGTTGTCAGATTTATCCTCTGGCTTTCTCCACCGCTGAGAGTGTTTGACATGCGGCTCAGCGTGAGATAGCCCAATCCAACATTAAGTAGAAATTGCAGCCTGTTTTTTATTTCGGTTAGAAGTCTTCTGCCAATATGTTCTTCATGTTCGGTAAGTTGCAGGTTATCAAACCATTCCTTTAGTCTGGTTATAGGCATTTCTACAAGATTGGAAATGCTTTTCCCGCATATCTTTACATACTCGGCCTCTTTTTTTAATCTGGTTCCATGGCATGAAGGACACACAGTTTTTCCTCTATAACGATTCATCATCACAAGATATTGTATCTTGTATTGATTCTCTTTTACCATCATAAAGAAAGCGTCTATACATACCCTGTCTTTGATATTGCTTTTCTTTTCGCTCGGCAAACCGTGCCACAACCAGTCTTTTTGTTTTTGTGTCAGATTATAGTAAGGTTCGAATATAGGAAAATCGTCCTTTGCGGCTTTGCGGCAAAATTCGTTTTTCCATGCACTCATTTTATCTCCGTTCCAGCATACCACACATCCGTCGTATACACTGAGAGACGTGTTTGGAACGACTAGTTTTTCATCTATTCCGACTATGTTTCCAAACCCTTGACACTCCGGGCATGCTCCTGCCGGTGAGTTGAATGAGAACATGTTGTCACTCGGTTCTTCAAACGTAATCCCGTCTGCCTCGAATTTTGTGGAAAAATCATAGCATATCATTGAAGGGAGAAACATGATGCGGCAGGCACCATCGCCTTCATAAAAAGCCGTTTCAGAAGAGTCAACCAATCTTGATATAGAATCTTTGCCGTTGTCCACGGACATTCGGTCAATTACAAGATATATGTCTTCCGCTTTCAAATTATCAACGTCTTCTTTTTCGACAACATCTTCTATCCTCTTGAAGTCTCCGCCATGAAATAAACGTGAATAACCTTGTTTTATATACATGTGTAACTGCTCTGCGACAGTACGTTCTTCGTTTATATGCAGCGGCGACATTATCGTGAATTTTGTGCCGTCCGAATAGCTTTGCACACAATTTATAATATCCTCTGTGGAATGCTTTTTCACTTCTTGCCCGCTTATTGGAGAATAAGTACGACCGATACGCGTGAAAAGCAGTCTTAGATATTCATATATTTCTGTTGTCGTACCCACTGTTGAGCGTGGATTCCTGCTTATTACCTTTTGCTCTATTGCTATTGCAGGCGGTATACCTTTTATAAAGTCGCATTCCGGTTTGTTCTTTCTACCCAAAAATTGTCTTGCGTAAGAAGATAGACTCTCCACGTAACGTCGTTGTCCTTCGGCATATAAAGTATCGAACGCAAGCGACGATTTGCCTGAGCCACTCACTCCTGCCATTACGATAAACTTATTTCGTGGGATTTTTATGTCTATGTCTTTGAGATTGTTGACCCTCGCTCCCTTTATTTCTATGTATCCGTCCATAATAATCGCTAAACCTTTTGAATTCGCAAAGATAATGCAAATAGGTAAAAAAACAAAGCCGATAAAGATTTATTTTCAGTGATTTACACCGTATCCGAACAGTGCGAAATCTCCGAGTAGCGGATCATCGGGAAATATTTCGCCCATCTTTGCCGTCAGTTTGACAGCTGCTGACATAGATGCGGTGCGGCTGGTTGACAGCCCAAGCCTGCAAGCTTCTTGGATTACATGCGTATCCATAGGCATTATCAGTGTGCGCTTGTCTATTAAATTACTCCACAGTCCGAGATCTACCGGTGAGTTGTCTCTAACCATCCATCTTAGAAACATACAGATACGCTTACATGCCGACTTTGTATCTTTTGGAATAATCCCGTCTATTCCGTAACTTGAAAAATATCCGCATATAGCCGCAACAGCCGAACTTCCGTCACTGGCGTTTTGTCTTACATAGTTTCCAATGGATCCATGTTCTACAATCATATCTTTCAATGCATGCAGAAAAACATTCATTGTGCGCTTGGAGTACAGTCGGTAATAACAGGTGTCTTCGCAAGGAATGTCTTTATCAAACTCTCCGTTTTTAACCCATTTATAGGTGTTGCCGTTCGAGCAGTCAAGAATATACTGTATTTTAGGGAAAAACTGTTTCCTGCTGCCGTAGCTCAGGCATGAAGCGATGAAAGCAAGAGTCTCTTGATTAAGTTGGCCTTCTACCTGATGCATGAACCAACTCGGATCTTCCGGCAGAAAGTCCGCTGTTTCATATATTGAGGCATATCCGATTAATAGCGTTTTTATATCTTCCATATTTGATAATAAGTTTTACCCGCATATCGTGCAGAACCAAACTTTAATGACAACCACACTGTGTTGTTATTGTTTGTCTGCCCGAAATGCGGGTAGAAACATTAAAAAGAATATTAAATTAGAGTATTGTTTTCACTGCTTCCAACATACCTTTATCCTGAATAAGATCAAGATATTGCTTAACAAGATTATTCAGACCTGCAACGGCATTGAGGTCTTCGCCCCATATTGATGTTGAGCCGAGAACACCGTCCGTAACTTTCTGTGTGTCGCCTGTAGCCCAGAGTTCTTTCAACAGATCCATGATTTCCTGTGAGTCGTTCGGTACTATTTCCGCTCCGTCCTCACGATTGCCGCCTTTATAGTATGTTATTATAGCGGCAAGACCGAATACGAGACCTTTCGGCAGTTCGCCCTTACGTTCAAGATATGTCTTGACACCTGGCAGGTCACGTGCACAGAATTTCGGGAAAGAGTTGAGCATAATGCTGGTCACCTGATGGTCTACATACGGATTATCGAAGCGTTCGAGCACATCTGCCGCAAATTTCTCCAACTCTTCCATTGGCAAGTCAAGTGTCTGCATGAGCTCCTCAAATTGTACCTTATGTATATATTTCCCGATAACCTCGTGGTTACAAGCATCACGTACAATATTTACGCCACTGAGATAGGCCACCGGAGAAAGAACTGTATGCGGGCCGTTGAGAAGAGTAACCTTGCGTTTGTGATACGGCTCTTCAGACGGAACGAATAGCACATGCAGACCGGCTTTGTCTGCCGGGAACTCGTTGGCGATCTCTTTCGGAGCCTCGATGACCCAGAGGTGGAATGTCTCTGCCTGAACCACCAGATTGTCGCGGTAGCTTATTTTTTCCTGTATTTCGGCAATTTCCTTGCGTGGGAAACCGGGAACGATACGGTCTACAAGAGTAGCGTATACACCGCAATTTTCGTCAAACCACTGTTTGAACTCTTTCGGAAGTTTCCACAACTCGATATATTTGTTTATGCAATCTTTAAGCACATGACCGTTAAGGAATATAAGCTCACATGGGAATATAATAAGACCCTTTGACGGATCACCGTTGAATGTCTGCCAACGGCGATAGAGCAGTTGGACGAGCTTGCCCGGATATGACGAGGCAGGAGCATCTTCCAGTTTGCACTCCGGGTCGAAAGCGATTCCGGCCTCTGTCGTGTTTGAAATAACGAAACGTATCTCCGGCTGATCGGCCAAAGCCATGAAAGCCTGGTTTTGTGTATATGGGTTCAGCGCACGGCTGATGACATCAATACGCTGCAAAGTATTCACAGGCTGACCGTTTTCACGACCTTGAAGGTTAACATGGTACAAACAGTCCTGGGCGTTGAGCCATTCGACCATTCCTCGTTCAATTGGCTGAACAACGACAACAGAACCGTTGAAATCGGTTTTCTGGTTCATGTTCCAAATAATCCAATCTACAAAGGCACGAAGAAAGTTTCCTTCACCAAACTGGATTACCTTTTCAGGCATTACGCTCTTAGGCGCAAAATTTTTGTTTAATGGTTTCATAATATAATATTGTTTTTTTAGATTTGTTTTTAATTTTATAACCGCAAAGTTACGTCTTTTTTTTCAAAAGACAACAAAAGTTCTGAAAATAAATTAACATCGGTTTCATGAATTTTGATAGTCTCCCGTTTGAATTCACGCCTATGCAAGTGTATTTTGTAAATAATGTATCATAATATACCAATTCGTTATACAAGTGAATTTACGTGTAAATATAGATAGAAAGGGTAAAATCAGCTTCGATTTTTGATATAAAGATGATTTGTATACCATGTGTGTCCGGTCTTGGAGAGGTTGTGTCGCATTGGGATATCCGTTACTTTGCATTTAGATACCGAACGGAATCCATTCAGACGCTCGTTACAATGTGATAGGCATCCCGTTGCAACACGATAAAATACTTGTTACTGGCCAAATTTTAATATTTATAGTATGAAAAAGCGAGGTCTTGCACGATTGTGAGACCTCGCTTTTCATAATTGCGGATATATACCGGGCCTATATTTATAGGTAGGATTCTGGCGCTGATGTCAAATTTTACGGTGTGGTAAAATCAACTTAATGTAATCCGGCTTGTTGTTATGTAAATTAAATATCATATTCGTATATATTTCCTGTGTTGTTTCTGGCGCAAAGTTACTACAAAAAAGTGAAATGTGGAAAGATATAGTGATAGAATTGAGTTACAGGGGTTTCAGTCGTGCATCCGATTATTCGTGAAGCCATCGCAATCACCGCTGAAGCCAAATCAGGACGCCGCTACGTTACTTGTCCGTAACCATGCCCGAAAGGGCGACAAACGGACACGGACAGCGAAACAAGACGTTAAGGATTAGTGAGTTATTGACAACTCACGCAACAAATCCGGTTACGGAAAAAGATTGCGCCGTTCCTCCCCGTTTTGCGTACCGACACCGGACTCTTCACCAACTAATTTTGAACCTAAAAAAATAAGGACGATGAAGAGTACATTTTCAGTAATCTACTACCTGAAGCGTCAGGTAGTGAAAAAGGACGGGACAGTGCCCGTCATGGGACGCATAACGGTGGACGGCAGCCAGACGCAGTTCAGTTGCAAACTGACCGTCGATCCCAAGCTGTGGGACACCAAAGGGGGACGTGTCACGGGCAGAAGCACGGCGGCACTCGAAACGAACCGCATGCTCGATAAGATGCGTGTGCGCATCAACAAACATTATCAGGAAATCATGGAGCGTGACAACTTCGTCACAGCGGAAAAGGTCAAGAACGCCTTTCTCGGACTGGAACACCGCTACCACACGCTGATGCAGGTGTTCCGGCAGCACAACGAGGACTACGGGAAACAGGTGGAGGCCGGTATGAAAGCCAAAGGCACGCTCTTGAAGTACAAGACCGTTTACAAGCACCTGCAAGAGTTCCTCACCATCCGCTACCGCGTGAAGGACATCGCCCTGAAAGAGCTTACGCCCGCTTTCATTTCCGATTTTGAAATGTTCCTGCGCACTGACAAACACTGCTGCACCAACACCGTGTGGCTGTATGTCTGCCCGCTCCGGACGATGGTGTTCATCGCCATCAACAACGAGTGGCTCACGCGCGACCCGTTCAGGGAGTATGAAATCAAGAAGGAAGAAACGACCCGCAGCTTCCTGACGAAAGAGGAAATCCGGCTGCTGATGGAGGGCAAACTGAAGAACGCCAAGCAGGAGCTATACCGTGATTTATACCTGTTCTGCGCCTTCACGGGCCTGTCGTTCGCCGACATGCGCAACCTGACGGAAGAGAATATCCGCACCTATTTCGACGAACACGAGTGGATAAACATCAACCGCCAGAAAACAGGTGTCGTTTCCAATATCCGGCTGCTTGACATAGCCAAGCGCATCATCGACAAATACCGGGGTCTGTGCGGGGACGGGAGGATATTCCCCGTGCCACACTACATGACCTGCCTGTACGGAATCCGTGCCGTCGCCAAGCGTTGCGGCATCACCAAGCATATCACGTGGCATCAGAGCCGCCACACGGCAGCCACGACGGTGTTCCTATCCAACGGCGTGCCCATTGAAACGGTAAGTTCCATGTTGGGGCACAAGAGCATAAAGACAACGCAGATATACGCGAAAATAACCAAAGAGAAGCTCAACCAAGACATGGAGAACCTTGCCGCGAGATTGAACACGATTGAGGAATTTGCAGGTTGCACCATCTAAAAAAGAAAAGCCATGAAACGTGACATAATCATCATAGAGGACAAGGCGGTCTGCGTAACCGGTAACGAGGTATGGATGACCGCCGGAGAAATCGCCGGGCTGTTCCACACGGGCGTCCCGGCAGTGAACGCCGCCATCAGGGCCGTTCTAAAGACGGACGTGCTGAACGACTACGAGGTGTGCCGCTACATACAACTTGAAAACGGGCTGTACGCGGATGTTTACTCGCTTGAAATCATCATTCCCGTCGCCTTCCGGCTGAACACTTACTGCACACACGTGTTCCGCACGTGGCTGGTGGGCAAGGCACTCTCGAAGGAGAAGCGGCAGGCATACGTGATGTTCATACAGAACGGAAAAGCCGGATACTGCTGAACACGCATACGTGCCAACAAAAAGGAAACGGACAGCCCAATTTGAGTTGTCCGTTTCCTTTTTTTCGTTTTCAGGCTTCTTTTATTCCAGCGGCTTGCGGTAATTCGCTTCCAACAGTTCCCGCAGCCCCGATTCGGGGTAAAGCACCTTCCCGCCTAAAAGGATAA
The DNA here is from genome assembly GCF_013166535.1 of Prevotella sp. PTAC. Taxonomy (NCBI): domain Bacteria; kingdom Pseudomonadati; phylum Bacteroidota; class Bacteroidia; order Bacteroidales; family Prevotellaceae; genus Prevotella; species Prevotella sp. PTAC. The sequence goes on along the minus strand of NZ_JABKKK010000007.1, from coordinate 17,931 downwards.
AGGGCAGCACCCTGTTGTTTCGGTACTCCTGCAAGGTGCGGCGGCTGACACGGAGCAGTTCCGCCACCTCCCTGTCCGTCAGGTAACGCTCCCCGTCCAGCGGCGGGCGGTAACTTTCCAGAAAGGCGGAGAGCCATTTGGAGCCTTTGCGCATATTCTGCACCACGGTGGCAAGCGGCTCGTCCTCCATCGTAAACACTTCATTGTTCTCGTTCATCATAACTTCGGATTCAGTGGGTTGTGAATAATAAAAATCAAATCATCTTGCGCCGGGATAGAGCGTGCCGATAAGCGGAATGAGCCTTTTAACCTCCTCCGGCTTGTAATAGAACCTGCGGTTAATCTGCGAGTAGCCGATAAGCCGCCTGTCGCGCAACGTCTGCAACGTGCGCGGGCTGATCCTCAACTGCCCGCAGACCTCCTCGCCCGTGAGCCACCTTTCCAGCCGCCCTCCGTCGCTCCTGCGTCTCAAGGCGGCAACCTTCTCCGAGAGGGCGTTGAAGGACGCCACCATCATCTCGAAGGTCTTTTTCTCGATAGATACTATTTCCATAAGCAAAACATTTCAGAGTTTGCCGCAAAGGTAACGCCAGCCCCGTGAACACATATCGTTTCCCGCTAAAAGGCAGCTTGTTGCGCCGCCTGTCCGGGTTACGGAGCCATTTCCCATAAAAATCTTACGTGAGACACGTAGTGAGCTGTTAAAGCCCCTTTGGTTTATTGCCGAATTTTGCCACAGAAACCAAAAGAAAGAACTGAATATGAAAGTAATAACGATGGAAAGTTCCGCCTTCACCGCATTGACGGAACAGATAGCCGAAATAGCGGCACACGTGCGTGCCGTTTCGGGAGAAAGCAAGGGAGAATCCCCCGACAGGCTGCTCACCACCCGCGAGGCGGCGCACCTGCTGAACGTGAGTTGCCGCACCCTCCAGCGTATGCGCAGCGAGCATCGCATCGGCTATGTAGTGCTGCGCGGCAAGTGCCGCTACCGCCAGTCTGAAATCGACCGCCTGCTTGCGGACTGCACCGTCATGGAAGACGCGGCGACACCGACGGAAATGAAACGCAACCACACGCTGCGCACGGGCGGCGGCAAACCCAAAGGAAGGAGGACGTGACGTATGGAACTGCTTACCCGAAACAATTTCGAGAGCTGGATGCGGAAACTGACGGAACGGCTCGACCGTCAGGACGAACTGCTGCTCTCCTTGCAGCCGTCCGGCAAAGCCCCGGACCCGATGGACCGTATCAGGATGTTCGACAACCAGGACCTCTGCATGCTGCTCCAGATCAGCAAGCGCACCCTGCAACGCTACCGCAGTATCGGCGCGTTGCCGTACAAGACGCTCGGCAAAAAGACCTATTACAGCGAGGAGGACGTGCTGACGTTCCTTTCCGGACACGTAAAGGACTTCAAAAAAGAAGATATAGCCTTCTACAAGGCTCGTATCCATAATTTCTTTCAAAAATAACCATTAAAACATTTTTCAAATGGCAAAGAAAACAACTGAAAAGGACGTGCTGATAGTCCGCGACGAGAAGACGGGCGAGATCAGCGTGGTAGCCGGGCTGAACGCCGACGGCACACCAAAGCGCACCCCCGCGAAAGCGGAGAACGCGCGGAGTTTCCTGCAATTCGACCGCCACGGCGACGTGCTGGACAACTTCTTCAAGAACTTCTTCCGGCAGTGCAAGGAACCCAGCCGCTTCGGTTTCTACCGGATTGCGGCCGACCAAGCCGACAAGCTGCTGGAGGTGATGAAGGAACTGCTCAAAGACCCCGACGCCAACAAGGAGATGCTCGCCTCCCACAAAGTGGACACCTCGGATTACGAACGGAAGGTGCAGGAGGAACAGGCGGCTGAAAAGCCGGAACAGAAACAGGAAGAACCTAAAAAACAGGAAGAGATGGAACAGAAAAATGAACAGAATCAGGAAAGCCCGCAGCAGACGCAGGGCAACCGGGGCTACCAGCCCATCGACGAGAGCAAGATCAACTGGCAGGAGCTGGAAGAGAAATGGGGTGTAAGACGCGACGACCTTGAGAAGTCGGGCGACCTGACCAAGATGCTCAACTACGGCAAGTCCGATTTGGTGAGAGTGTCGCCCAAGTTCGGCGGCGAGGCTTTCGAGCTGGACGCCCGCCTCTCCTTCAAGAAGGACAGCGACGGCAATATCAGCCTCGTGCCGCACTTCATCCGCAAGGAGCAGAAGCTCGACGAGTACAAGGAACACAAGTTTTCCGATGAAGACCGTAAGAACCTGCGCGAAACGGGCAACCTCGGCAGGGTCGTGGACCTCGTGGACAGGGAAACGGGCGAGATCATCCCCTCGTTCATCAGCATAGACCGCAAGACGAACGAGATTACCGACATCCCGGCAAACAAGGTGCGCATACCGGAGCGCATCGGAAAGACGGAAATCACCAAGCAGGAACAGGACATGCTCCGCGCCGGGCTGCCAGTGCGCGACAAACTTATCGAGCGCAAGGACGGCAGGAAGTTCGTCACCACCCTTCAGGTGAACGTAGAGCAGAGCGGCGTGGAGTTCGTGCCGGGGACCGGCAGGTCGCCCCGTGCCGCACAGGCACAGGAAGCCAAGAACAATCCCATACAGGGACAGGCACAGGACGCGGAGAACGCCGCAGCCATACAGAACGGGCAACGCCGCAACTCGTGGACGAACGCCGACGGCAGCATCCGCCCCATCAGCAAATGGAGCGGCGTTGAGTTCACCGAGCAGCAGAAAGCCGACTACGTGGCGGGCAAAGCCGTGAAACTGGAGAACGTGACCGACAAGCAGGGCTTCCACGCCACGATGTACATCAGGTTCAACCCGGAGAAGGGACGCCCGTACCGCTACGACACCGACCCCGACAACGCGCAGAAGGTCGCACCCTCCAACGAGAGCCGCACGCAGGTGGCGGTGAACAGCGAGGGCAAGACCAACGAGGCGACCAAGAATCTGAAAGAGCCGTTGCAGAAAGGACAGACCGCCCCGAAGGACACCGCGCAGCAACAGCAGCAGAAAAGAAACAATAAGGGCATGAAGATGTAATCCGGTGTCCGCCACTAAATCCGAAGTAACATTTGTAAAATTCAAAACGACAGAAAAATATGAAGACAATCATTGCAGAAAAGCCATCCGTGGCACGTGAGATCGCCCGCATCGTGGGCGCGACAAAGAGAGAGGAAGGATATTTCGAGGGAGGCGGCTACGCCGTGACATGGGCGTTCGGACACCTCGTCCAGCTTGCCATGCCCGACGGCTACGGCATACGCGGCTTCGTCCGCGACAACCTGCCCGTCATCCCCGACACCTTCACGCTCGTCCCCCGTCAGGTAAAGACGGACAAGGGCTACAAGCCCGACAGCGGCGTGGTGTCGCAGATCAAGACCGTCACCCGGCTATTCAAGGAAAGCGAACAGATCATCGTGGCGACCGATGCCGGACGCGAAGGGGAGCTTATCTTCCGCTACCTCTACCATTACACCGGATGCACCACGCCTTTCGTGCGCCTCTGGATAAGCTCGCTCACCGACAAGGCTATCCGCGAGGGACTGCGCAACCTCGAAGCGGGCGACAAATACGACAACCTCTACCTTGCCGCCAAAGCGCGGAGCGAATCCGACTGGCTCGTGGGCATCAACGGCACGCAGGCACTCTCCATCGCCGCCGGACACGGCACATATTCCGTCGGGCGGGTGCAGACACCCACGCTGGCGATGGTGTGCGCACGCTATTGGGAGAACCGCCGCTTCACGCCCGAACCCTTCTGGCAGCTCCATATCGCAACAGACGGTTGCGACGAAGGAGTGGTGAAGTTCTCCTCTTCCGAGAAATGGAAAGAGAAAGAACCTGCCACAACGCTATATAATAAGGTAAAGGAAGCAGGCACAGCCACCGTCACGAAAGCCGAGCGCAAGGAGAAGACGGAGGAAACACCACTTCTCTACGACCTGACCACGCTCCAGAAGGAAGCGAACGCCAAGCACGGCTTCACCGCCGAACAGACGCTTGAAATCGCGCAGAAGCTCTATGAAAAGAAACTTGTCACCTATCCGAGAACCGGAAGCCGCTACATCCCCGAAGACGTGTTCGCCGAAATCCCCAAGCTGCTCGCCTTCATCGGCAGCCTGCCCGAATGGAAAGAGAAAGTCAATCCGAAGGCAGTGCCGACACGCCGCAGCGTGGACGGCGGCAAGGTGACGGACCACCATGCCCTGCTCGTCACGGGCGAGAAGCCGCTGTTCCTCTCCAAAGAAGACAATACCGTCTATCAGATGATTGCCGGGCGCATGATCGAGGCTTTCTCCGAAAAATGCGTCAAGGACACCGCCACCGTCACGGCGGAATGTGCCGGAGTGGAGTTCGTGGCAAAAGGCTGCATCATCAGGCAAGCCGGGTGGCGTGCCGTCTATGGCGTGGAAGACAAGGAGGAAACCGCTATCCCCGGCTGGCGGGAAGGCGACACGCTGCCGCTGAAAGGCTGCTCCATCACGGAGGGCAAGACCAAGCCCAAGCCGCTGCATACCGAAGCCACCCTGCTGTCCGCTATGGAAACAGCAGGCAAGGAGATAGAGGACGACGCGCTGCGTCAGGCTTTGAAGGACTGCGGCATCGGCACGCCCGCCACCCGCGCCGCCATCATCGAAACGCTCTTCAAGCGCGGCTACATGGAACGCTGCAAGAAGTCGCTTGTGCCGACTGAAAAAGGGCTTGCCCTCCATTCGGTCGTGAAGACGATGCGCATCGCCGACATCGCCATGACGGGCGAATGGGAGAAGAATCTGGCACGCATCGAGTGTGGCGAGCTGCCCGCCGACACTTTCCGCAAGGAGATAGAGGCTTACACACGCGAAATCACCTCCGAACTGCTCTCGTGCGACAAGCTGTTCTCCCGCAGGGATTCCGGCTGCAAGTGCCCCAAGTGCGGAACCGGCATGATGCAGTTCTACGGCAAGGTTGTCCGCTGCGACAACGCGGAGTGCGGGCTGCCCGTGTTCCGGCTGAAAGCGAACCGCACCCTTTCCGACGACGAGATCAAAGACCTGCTCACCGACGGGCACACGAAGCTGCTCAAAGGCTTCAAGAGCAAGCAGGGCAAGGGTTTCGATGCCATAGTCGCCTTTGACGGGGACTACAACACGACTTTCGTGTTCCCCGAAAGGAAAAATAAGGCAACCTCTACGAGAAGAAGAAAATAATGAGTAACTTTGCCACTGGTTCAGAGTAATGAATTGTTCTTCGATACCGGATTACACTCATACTTTGGATTTAGTGGTGGCACTCGGAGGGATACCGAGTGCCTTTTCTTTCTCCTTTTCAGACGATTATCCATGTCATTATCAATCCACTAAATTCCAAAGTAATGAACAACAAGAAGAAAAACGAGGGTCAGACCGATTTTTCCTACTACGGTCTGTACCTGCTGGACTATCTCAGAACGAACAAATTTGAACAGGCGACCGACGAAGCCTTCATCCGTGAACGCGCCGACCGTGCCGCCGGAATGTATGAACGGGCAATGCTCGAAGGCTATCCTGCTGCTGGTGCGCAGGAACTGGCGATGCGCACGCTGACGGAGGGGCTTCGCTACTCCAAGTACGCCATCCTGCGCGAAGTCGTAGAAAACGAGTTTGCCGGTGAAGTGCCGGAATCAGAGCGCGAATCCTTCCTGCAAAGGCTGCTGCCGCTTGTCGGAAACGTATTCTCCGTCTATGACCTTTCGGACGACAATTTCGCCCTGTCGCCCGATTACGACCTGCTCTATACGGAGCTGACGGGGGCTGTCGTCCTTTATATCGACGAGTATGGCGTTTAACCGCAAACAACGGCTGCGGGACAATATCGAGGCGATACGGACGGCATTCATCCTTGACAGGGAACGGAGAACGGCAACCCCCGAAGAACGTGCGGTACTTCAAAAGTATTGCGGTTTCGGCGGGCTGAAATGTATCCTGAACCCGGCAAGGGAACTGACGGACGCCGTCCACTGGGCGAAATCCGACCTCGAACTGTTTGCCCCTACTGCGGAACTGCACAGGCTGGTACGCGGGAACAGCAAGGACGATACGCAGTACAAGCGGTATGTGGACTCGCTGAAAGCGTCCGTGCTGACAGCCTTCTACACCCCGAAAGAGATAACCGACACCATAGCCGATGTGCTGGCGGATTACAGCGTCCGCCCAGCCCGCGTGCTGGAACCGTCGGCGGGTGTCGGCGTGTTCGTGGACGCTGTGCTGCGGCACAGTCCCGATGCGGATGTGATGGCGTTTGAGAAAGACCTCCTCACGGGTACTATCCTGCGGCAGCTCCACCCCGACAAAAAGATGCGCATAGACGGTTTTGAGAAAATCGAAAAGCCGTTCAACAACTATTTCGACTTGGTGGTGTCCAACATCCCGTTCGGTGACATAGCCGTGTTCGACGCCGGGTTTCAAAGGAGCGAATCTTTCGGCAGGCGTTCGGCGCAAAAAGCCATCCACAACTATTTTTTCCTGAAAGGGCTGGACACAGTGCGCGACGGCGGCATCGTGGCGTTCATCACCTCGCAGGGGGTATTGAACAGCTCCAAGACCTCCGTGCGCGACGAGCTGTTCCGTCAGGCGAATCTGGTATCGGCGATACGCCTGCCCAACAACCTGTTTTCGGACAATGCGGGGACAGAGGTGGGCAGCGACCTTATCGTACTGCAAAAGAACCTGCGCAAGACGGAACTGTCGCAGGACGAACGGCTGATGACCGTGATACAGACGGACACGAAGACAAACCTGACGGACAACGCCTATTTCATCAGCCATCCCGAACGTATCGTGCATACGACCGCAAAACTCGACACCGACCCTTACGGCAAGCCCGCTATGGTCTATACGCACGAGGGCAAGACAGCAGGCATCGCGGAGGACCTGCGCCGTATGCTTGACGAGGACTGCCACATGAGGCTTGCCATGCGCCTGTATTCGGGCGCAATCGGGCAAGCGGGGGAGCGAAAAGCGGTTGCCGTTGAAACCAAGCCGGAACAGCCAGCCATGAAGCCGGAAGCGACAATTACGGCACGGACGGAAGAAGCCCGAACCGAAAAACCGCAACCGATAGAGGAAAAGCCGGAGATAGAGCCCCGCAAACCGAATTATCAGGCGGGCGTGCAGCTCTCCCTGCTTGACCTTTGGGGAATGCCCATAGAAGAACCTGTCAAAAAGAAAAAGACAGCGAAGAAAGGAAACACGACAAAACGAACTGTACCTAATCCCAAGCCGCAGGTTACGGCTGTACCTCCTGTTGAAACCGCCAAAGCTATAAACGGGAACAAGGAAACAAAGCCGGAGAATACCGTTAAACAAAGCGACCCTGACGATATTTATGCCACACTGGACTGGGAAACCAATCCTCCCATCAACGGCTTTTACGAGATGATGATGGGTTTGACACCGGAACGGCGAAAGGAGCTTCGAAGGCTGGCTGCGGAACATCAGGAGAAACAACGGGTGGGCGGCACGGATGTAAAAGCCGCTCCTGCCATACCGGAAAAAGAAGCGAGGAAACAGCCCGAAGCACAGCAGGAAGTCACCCCCGATCACGTTACGGACAATAATGCAAGTGTGAAACCGGCGACTTCCCTTTTCCCGGAATTTGAAACGGAAAAGCCGAAGGAGGAACCTCTCGACCTTTCTCCCCGTCCGTTTAATGGTATGCTGGAGCCGCACCATCGTGACGGCTCGATGGTGTTGGACGCTTCACGCAATCTCGGCTACCTGAAAGACATCACGCCTTACGGCGCGACATTCCAGCCGCTTGACCTGACCGGCTATCAGAAGGAGAAAGCGATGTTGTATGTGTCACTCCGTGATTCATACGAACGACTTTACCGCTATGAGGCTGAGTATCACGATGAAGGGTCTGCGCAACGCCAAGCGTTGAACACATGCTATGACGAGTTCGTCATGCGCTACGGCAATCTCAACGCCAAGCAGAACGTGAAACTGGTGATGATGGATGCCGGAGGGCGCGACATCCTTTCGCTGGAACGTGCGGAGGACGGCAGGTTCGTCAAGGCGGACATTTTCGAGCGTCCCGTTTCCTTCTCTGTGGAGAGCCATGCCAACGTAAGCTCTCCCGAAGAGGCACTCTCCGCATCGCTCAACAAGTTCGGCACGGTCAATCTCGGCTATATGCGGGAGATAACCGACAGCACGGAGGAGGGACTGCTTGACGCCCTCAAAGGGCGCGTCTTCTACAACCCGCTCGTAACCGGTTACGAGATAAAGGACAGGTTCATCGCGGGGAACGTGATAGAGAAGGCGGAACGCATTGAGGCATGGATGGGCGGCAATCCCGAAAGTGAACGGCTGCCGGAGGTGAAGGAGGCGTTGGAGGCTTTGAAGGAAGCGGAGCCGCCGCGCATCGCCTTCGAGGACCTCGACTTCAACTTCGGGGAACGCTGGATTCCGACGGGCGTGTATGCCGCCTACATGAGCCATCTTTTCGACACGGACGTGAAAATCGCCTACTCCGCAAGCATGGATGAGTTTTCGGTGGCGTGCGGCTACCGCACCATGAAAATCACGGACGAGTTTTTAGTGAAGGGCTATTACCGGAACTATGACGGCATGCACCTGTTGAAACACGCCCTGCACAATACCTGCCCCGACATGATGAAGTCCATCGGCAAGGATGAGCATGGCAATGACATCAAGGTGCGCGACAGCGAGGGCATACAGCTCGCCAACGCCAAGATCGACGAGATCCGCAACGGGTTCTCGGAATGGCTGGAAGAGCAGTCGCCGCAGTTCAAGGAGAGGCTTACGACGATGTATAACCGCAAGTTCAACTGTTTCGTGCGCCCGAAGTATGACGGCTCGCACCAGACCTTTCCCGATCTCAATCTGAAAGGATTGGCAAGCCGGGGTATTCAAAGTGTTTACCCGTCGCAGAAGGATTGCGTCTGGATGCTCAAACAGAATGGCGGTGGCATTTGTGACCACGAGGTGGGAACCGGTAAAACGCTGATAATGTGCATTGCAGCGCATGAAATGAAGCGTCTGAATCTGGCGCACAAGCCTATGATTATCGGGCTGAAAGCCAATGTCGCGGAGATTGCCGCCACCTATCAGGCGGCATATCCGAACGCGAGGATTCTCTATGCCTCCGAGAAGGATTTCTCGACCGCCAACCGCGTGCGTTTCTTCAACAACATCAAGAACAACGACTACGATTGCGTCATCATGTCGCACGACCAGTTCGGCAAGATTCCGCAGTCGCCGGAGTTGCAGCAGCGCATCCTGCAAGCGGAGCTTGACACGGTGGAGGAAAACCTCGAAGTCCTGCGGCAGCAGGGCAAGAACGTGTCGCGGGCGATGCTGAAAGGGCTGGAAAAGCGCAAGCACAACCTTGTGGCGAAACTGGAGAAGGTGGAACACGCCATCCAATTGCGCACGGATGACGTGGTGGACTTCAAGCAGATGGGCATCGACCATATCTTCATTGACGAATCGCACCAATTTAAGAACTTGACATTCAACACCCGTCACGATCGCGTGGCAGGCTTGGGAAACTCGGAAGGAAGCCAGAAAGCCCTGAATATGCTCTTTGCCATACGCACCATACAGGAGCGTACTGGCAAGGACTTGGGGGCGACATTCCTCTCCGGTACGACCATTTCCAACAGTCTGACGGAATTGTACCTGCTCTTCAAGTACCTGCGCCCGAAGGAGCTGGAACGGCAGGATATCCGGTGCTTTGACGCATGGGCGGCGATTTTCGCCAAGAAGACGACCGACTTCGAGTTCAACGTGACGAACAATGTGGTGCAAAAAGAGCGTTTCCGCTATTTTATCAAAGTACCGGAACTTGCCGCCTTCTACAACGAGATAACCGACTATCGCACGGCGGAGGACGTGGGCGTGGACCGTCCGCACAAGAACGAGATACTTCACAATATACCGCCTACACCTGACCAAGAATATTTCATCAAACAACTGATGGAATTTGCGAAGACGGGCGACGCGACGTTGCTGGGCCGAATGCCGCTGTCTGAAACGGAGGAGAAGGCTAAGATGCTTATCGCCACCGACTACGCCCGCAAGATGGCTCTCGATATGCGCATGATAGACCCGAACTACGAAGACCATCCCGACAACAAGGCGAGCCACTGCGCCAAGATGATAGCGGAGTATTACCATAAATACGACGCGCACAAGGGAACGCAGTTCGTCTTCTCGGATCTGGGCACGTACCAGCCGGGCGACGGGTGGAACGTGTACAGCGAGATAAAGCGGAAGCTGACGGAGGACTACGGCATACCGGCAAGCGAGGTGCGCTTCATTCAGGAGTGCAAGACCGACAAGGCGCGCAAGGCGGTGATAGACGCCATGAACGCCGGGACTGTGCGCGTGCTGTTCGGCTCCACGAGCATGCTCGGAACGGGTGTGAACGCGCAGAAAAGGTGTGTTGCAATCCATCACCTCGATACACCGTGGCGTCCGTCCGACCTGCAACAGCGTGACGGACGGGGAGTTAGGGCAGGTAACGAGATTGCCAAACACTTTGCCGGGAACAACGTGGATGTCATCATCTACGCCGTGGAGAAGTCGTTGGACAGCTACAAGTTCAACCTGCTGCACTGCAAGCAGACGTTCATATCGCAGCTCAAAAGCGGGGCTATGGGCGCACGTACCATCGACGAGGGAGCTATGGACGAGAAATCGGGCATGAACTTCTCGGAATACATGGCACTGCTCTCCGGCAATACCGATCTGCTCGACAAAGCGAAGTTAGAGAAGCGTATCGCCTCGCTCGAAGGGGAACGCAAGTCGTTCAACAAGGGCAAGCGCGATTCGGAGTTCAAGCTGGAAGCCAAGACGGGAGAGCTGCGTAACAACACGGCTGTCATCGAAGCCATGACGGAAGATTGGAACCGTTTTCTTTCCGTTGTGCAGACAGACAAGGAGGGCAACCGTCTGAATGCAGTTAAGGTGGAGGGCGTGGATTCTACTGACGAGAAGGTTATCGGGAAGCGTTTGCAGGAAATCGCCAAAAACGCCACGACGGGCGGATTGTACAAGGCTGTCGGGGAGCTGTACGGATTCCCGATAAAGGTGGTTAGCGAAAGGATGCTCAAAGAGGGGCTGGAGTTTACCGACAACCGCTTTGTGGTGGAGGGAAACTACAAGTACACCTACAACAACGGGCATCTGGCGATGGCTGACCCGGTAGCCGCCGCACGCAATTTTCTGAACGCGCTGGAGAAGATACCCTCCACCATCGACCAGTACAAGGCAAAGAACGAGGTGCTGGAAAAGGAGATTCCGCAGTTGCAGGAGATAGCGGGCAAGGTGTGGAAAAAGGAGGACGAGCTGAAACAGTTGAAGTCCGAACTTGCCGCGCTTGACCGCAAGATCCAGCTGGAACTTGCACCGCCAACGCCGGAAGTCGCCGAAAAGGAGAACGACGGGCAGGAGGTCAAGACGGTTTCGGAAGGTGTACGGAACGTGCCGCCACAGCACACCGGGGAATCCCCGCAGATACGCAGTCCGGCGAATGAGCGAAGTCCGTCAGGCAACTTCATTGCCGACCGTGTCATCATCGGACGTCCGGGTTTTCAGTTAAAGAATGAAAACCGCCCGAAAGGGATAAAGATATGACCCATGCCATTACAGACCGACCGCACTGTTATGCAGACGCGGTCGGTCTATCTATCTGAATATGGAAGATTCTTCAGCGTTTCTTACCTGTATCTCAAGATAATGTCCTATCTTTGGAAGATAAATATAAATCAATTTAATTTTATCATGATAACCAACCGTGAAGAAGTGCTTGAAAACGCACTGCGCGTTTTCGCCAAGATGAATTATGAGAAGGCAAGTCAGGTAGAGATCGGAAAAGCCTGCGGGCTGACGAAAGCCGGACTGGTGTATTATTATCCGATAAAACTGGATCTTTTTGTTGCGGTTATAGATAAATATGTTTTCGGGATGCAGTCGGTGGCAAATAAGTTTCGTTTCAAGGCTGCCACCCTGTCGGAATTTATCGAACAATATATAAAAGGTGTGGAACAGACCATGCGGAAACTCATATCGCTTCTTGATGACGGCAACAATCCGGCAGGATGCAGCTTCAATTTCTATTATTACCATCTTATGATGCAGGTACGGCTTTATTATCCGGATGTGGAGGAAAAGATAGCAGGCATGTTCCGGCAGGACTACGAGTTTTGGAGAGCCGCCATACAGTCGGCAAAGGACACAGGGGAGATACGGCAGGATGTGGACATCGAGGACACAGCCATGCTGTTCCGGCAGGTGTTTTTCGGTCTGTCCTTTGAGCAGTCTTTTTTGAGGGGGCTTGACATACAACGGCTTGCAAGGGAACTGCGCTTCGTCTATTCGCTGTTAAAAGCCTGAAATGTTAAAATTCGAGCGGTTTTGTGTTTTCAGCCGCTTTTTTATGTGTTAAAAACAAACCAATCGGTTTGTTTTTCGGATTATTTCGCTAATTTTGGGGTCATGGAATCTATAGCCGGGAAATTATGGATAAGATACTAAAACAACGTGGCAGCATCGTCCTGCATAAAGACAGGTACAACGGTGAGGAGTGCATCCGGGTGGACTACGCGGACAGCCAAGCCATAACCCTGCTGCTGGCACAGGACACCGACGTGGCTGCGGTCGTTGACGGCTCCGGCTACATTCCAGCCACCGTTTTCCGCCTTCCCGCCTTCTATGACCGCTATTCACCGCTCGCCTACATCGATTACAGCCGGGTTTACGTGCGGCATCCCAAACCTAAGCGTGAATACACACTGCCGAAAGGCTACCTCGAACTGCTGGAACAAAAGCGTTACAGCCCCTCGACCGTCAAAACATACCGTGCCTATTTCAGTGACTTCATGGAATATCACAAGGGACGGAACATCGACCGTCTGAAGGTTGCCGACATCAACCGCTACATACTCTACCTTGTGAACGAGAAGAAAATCTCGGTGTCGCAACAGAATATGCGCATCAACGCCATCAAGTTCTACTACGAGCAGGTGAAAGGCGGCAAACGGCAATACTACGGCGGCATCACCCGTGCCAAAGAGTACAAGAGCCTGCCCGAAGTGTTGAGCCGCAACGAGGTGCGGCGCATTCTTTCATGCCTTGCAAACCGCAAGCATCGCTGTATGATTTCGTTGATTTATTCCGCAGGATTGAGAAGGAGCGAGTTGCTTAACCTCACTCCGCAGGATATTATGAGCGAACGTATGCTGATTCGCATTATGGGCAAGGGCAAAAAATGCCGCTACTCGCTGCTGTCGGAGAAGGTATTGTGCGAACTTCGGGAATATTTCAAGGAATACCGTCCGAAGAAATGGCTATTCGAGGGCGATACCCCCGGAGAAAAGTATTCGGCAAGCGCACTGGTGAAAGTGTTGAAGGAAGCCGCCGATCGAGCCGGCATCAAGCACCGGGTACACGTACACATGCTCCGCCACTCCTTTGCCACTCACCTGCTGGAGCAGGGAACGGACCTGAGAACCATACAGGAGTTGTTGGGACACAACGACATCAAGACTACGAGCATCTACCTTCATGTTACAAGTGCCCACAAGTCGAGCATACCGAATCCGCTTGATTCATTGGACGATTCATGAATGTTGTTCCGTCATTATTATAGTGAGAGCAAGAAAGAATAGATTACGGCAATGTTTGATATGATACATCAATAAATGAAAAAAGAGGTCAGATACATAACAAGGAAGTCAATCAGGAACATACAAATCTGTTGTATATGGATGTATGTATTTTTTTCGGGAGTTCGAGTGTACGCCTCGACTACCGCAGACTCCGTGTATTTCCACATAAAGGCAGACACAATACGGGAGATCCGTGCGGGACAAGTGGTGGAACTGACGTATGCTTTGGTCAATTCCCAGTTCGACACGGCTTCTTATCCGGTATTCAATGACGACATTGAAGTGGTGAGTGGTCCGAAACAACATAAATGTAGCAGTTACACACTTGTGAACGGAGTGGGAAGCAAGAGTGATGAAACCTGTTTCAGCTATCTTGTGCGGTTCAGGAAAAGCGGCGAGATTCAGCTCCCTGCCGCATCTGTAACGGTAGGGAACCGTACCTATACCACTCCTGAATGTCGTGTGCATGTAAATCCTGCCGGAGTGGACAGAAAAAGATTGAAATGCAGTTTGAATGTGGAGCAACTGGTCGGAGATTACGTGAGATATTGTGCCACCCTTACCTGCAATACTCGTCCCGATCAGAATCCTCCGTTGTTGTCAATTAACGGGGAAACAACCCGTCCAAGCAGCACATCCTATTCAGGTTCAGAAGGCAAGGAAGAATATGTTTACCGGTATTATTTTAACAGCGAAGGCTATAAAGTAGCTTGCGAGAAACTGACCTTTGGAGGGAAAGCATATAAACTCCGACCACGAAAGTGCAAAAAGAGGCATTAACAAAAGGTGCAGCTATTAGAGATTAGGAAACACACCTGTCGGGTGACGTTTACCACAATAAACAGCACCTACGGGTGATCTTACAAATACATTAGCGAAAACATATCAAAATGAAACGAATAGAATTATTTTGGAACATATTATACTATTGTACTTATGCACTTTTGTATAAGTGCTTCCGTGCAATTGACCTGTTCCGTTTGATTGACAACAAATACACACGGAAGTTTTATAAGAAAGAAAATATTTTTTGGCAATCATTGGATATTGTGAAGAGAACAGAAGAAAGAGAAAAGGATTTTTCCCCTTTTATTCTTATGCAAGCCGGTGGGGGAACTTGTATTTTCATGATAATGCTAATTCTTACTATTTTGAACGTGGTAATGGCAATAACACATATTTCTTGGTATGGTATTATGTTTCGTGACGTTAGTAACTTCATTATTAGTTTTTTACTTCTTGTTCTCTTGCTTTATGTTCCAAATCAAGTATTCCTATTTAGGAGCGATAAGTATATCTCCTATTTCAAACAATTCAGGAAAGAGCGTATAAATAATTATCTGAAATGCTATTTTTTATCCTATATACTGGCTTTGATTGCTTGTTCTTTTAGTTTCATTTTGATAGAACTAACAAAGGATAGAATAGAATATTTCGCTAACAACGCAGGATAACGGACAAGCCGTTCCCTGCTAACCATTAGATACAATTAGAAATGATTATACCTACTGCAATAAAGGAAATACTTGTTCATAACCATTGGGACGAATTTAATTTTCAAATGATGCAGGATTCTTACATAGACAAGTTAAGACAATCCTACTCTAAGTTTGATTATCCTTTGAATGAAAGTATTCTAAGCAAGATTGCTCTATTCTATAACATGAAATTAGAGCTGAACCAATCTGATATTCTTTATTTTGATGTCAAGAAAATAAAGAAATACCGCCCGGAAGCTATGCAAAAAGTGGCTTTGAAGTTAGGGGTCAATAAGGTTATCTATTTAGCAGACATTCATCCCGGCTATTTGATTGTGTGGTTAGATGAACAAGAACAAGTGTGGGCTGATTACGACAATCTTGTTTATTATTATGGCAGTGATATATTCAGTGGTATTCAAAATATTGTATCGGGCAATATTCTTGAAACTATAAAATCAGTATCTAACGACGAAAGATAGCATCTGACGATGCTCCTTTCTAACCATTAGTGATATTGTTAAAATATGAAGTTATTATCAAAAGAAATGTTTGCAAGTGAAATAAGGCAATATGTACATCATGACAATTATGATGCTATAGAAATTGCCCAATACGCCTTTTTATGCTATTCTGATTATATAATTACAGATGAAAAGTTGAAAGAGGTCGTCTATGAAATAATGATGATGGATGCTGATTCATGCATGGAAATGGATAGAATCGAGCTTGTCAATTACATAGAAAATATGCTTTGTATTAAAATATAAAATATCACTAACACGCACCTCAATCGCCAGAAATGGCGATTAGCTGCCAAACATTAACAACAAAAGAATTATGGGAATGTTAGGAGTTTACATGTTGGCTGATGAAGCAACAATAGAAAGGCTTTCAAATGATGAAGATTTATTTGAAGCTGTTGAAGAATATGGAGATGAGTCAACAACTATTGCCTATGATATTGATAAGTTATGGGATGGGCTTCATTTCTTACTAACTGGAGTGTCCGCACAAGAAACAATTGAAAATAATCCTTTAAGTGAAGCCATTGTAGGCACTAAAATCTTTGACTGTGAAGATTTTATAGCATATACATACCCTAATCATATTAAGGACATTGTTGATGCACTAAACAAGGCAGATATAGAGGTTCTTATAGAAAGTATGGATTTATCCAAGTTTAGAAAAGCTAAAATATATCCAAATATCTGGGTGAAAAAAGATGAAAAACAACTAAAAGCGGAATTGAAAAAAGAGTTTCTGAATTTGAAAGCCTTTTACGAAAACGCATTAAACTCCCAAACTGGAGTTTTAGTAAGTATTTACTAACGATGTTGTTAACGAGCACCTATTCCGCCTAAACGGCGGCAAGCTGCATCCCATTAGTAATCAAAGTTCAACAAATATGTACGAAAAGTTTTTAGATAAGAACCCCAATAGCATCTGCCAAACGGTAGATGATGCTTTTATTGCTAAATATGCCAATGTCGTATCGGAGAACATAATCACACTTTGGAAAGAAGTTGGATTTGGAATGTTTTGCGAGGGATTATTTAGGATTATTGAACCTAATGAATATCAGGCAATAATAGATGATTGCTATCCGATGGCGGGTTTTGGTTCTGCCACACCATTTATGACAACAGTTTTCGGTGATATATTTGCCTATGTGAAAGATTGCAGGATAGGTGATTATGTCGTCTTTGTCAATGTGAGATACGGAACATTCAGGATTTTATCTGATAAGGTCGATATTCTGTTTAATATCGTATTATTCAATAAGGGCTGTTTGTCTTCATGGTTTTCCTTAGATGAATATCCCATAATAAAATCAGCCAAAGGTATTCCGGCATTAGACGAATGTTACGGTTATGTTCCGGCATTGGCATTGGGTGGTAAAGAAGCAATAGATAACATCCATATTCTAAAAACTATTCCCTACATAGAAATGTCACTCCAATCTATCGGGGATTTGAAACGAGTGCAATAACAGATTACTAACGAAGCGCGATAACGCTTACAGCGTTCCTCGCTTAGCCATTACCAATAACAGTGCGATAAGGTAAGCCAAAGATTTTATCATCATCAAAATTAAATACAATGGAGAAAAGTAGAGATTTTCAGTTATTTATGACTCAAAATGATGAGCAGCAATTTTGTGAGGAATTACGAGGGTACAATCCTAATATATTCTTTTTAGATATTTCTCCTTCTTTGGAAGCTGACATTAGCAAAAGACTATATACGTCTGTTGTAAATTCATCAAGTTCTTTCTTCTCTATCGTAAATTTTGATTTGATGACAATGGAAGAATTAAAAACGAGATACAAAAAATATGGCGAATATTACCATTTTGGTAGTATTGCAAGGGAACAAATGCAGTTCTTACGCTCTAAGCCGGATGTTAATGATTCCCATTTTTTAAGAAATGGTCGTATTGCTGATTCATATAACATTGAAGATAAGGATGAAAAAGAATGGAAGAATAAGGTATATGACATTTTAAAAAGGCATGGGGAAAAAGTTTTTTTGCTTTACCAAACATCACATGGATGTTGTGAAATTAGTATAAAGCCACAAAAAGGAATTGTTGCATATCCCTATGCTCTTAGGAAATACAACGGTCAAAATGGTTTCTATATGAAATGTGGTGATGCCATATTTGTTGGTAAAGAGATTGCTCTTAATAATTAGGAATAGAAATCTTTGGCTAATACTTAAAAAAATATTGGTAACAAGCCGGGATAACGGACTAACGCCGTTCCCCGCCAA